>NZ_JBEYXK010000097.1:0-25861 GCF_040645035.1 Streptomyces sp. NPDC046876
TCCGGCAACTTCAGCCCCGCCGGCGTTTGAGGCGCGGGTCCGGGCGGAGCCCGGTGCCCGGCGGAGCCGGGTTGCTTGGGGCGCCGCGCCAAACCCCGCGCCTCAATCGCCGGCGAGGCTGGAATTGCCGGACCTCGGCTGCGGAGGTGGGCGGGGGTGGCTGGGGCGCTGCCCCCAGAGCCCGCGCCTCGATCGTCGGCGGGGCTGAAATGCCGGTTGGTCGCGGAGGCCGTGGGGCGGCGGTCGTATGCTGGGTGGGTTTCCGACTACCGAAAGCAGCCGGCCATGCGCGTGTACGTCCCCCTGACCCTCCCCGGCCTCGCCGAGGCGCACAAGGCGGGTGAGCTGGGCGGCGCCCCGCTGCGGGCGTACGCCGTCACCCCCGCCCTGCGGGAGTGGTACGTGTCGGACGACATCGAGGAGCTGGAGTACGCCGCCCTCGGCCGGGCCGCGGCGGCCTCGCTGCGGCTGCTCGCCGAAGACGCCGCCGCCCCCCGCAAGCGCGTCGTCGTCGCGGCGGACGTCGCCGACAAGGCCGTCAACGCCGTCCCCGGCCTCGACGAGGCCACCCTCGGCCAGGTCACCCTCGATGGACCGGTACGCCTCGCCACCGCCGCCGCCGTGCACGTCGACGCCGATGACGCCGTCACGGACGTCCAGGCCGCCGCGGCCGCGCTGGCCGCAGCCGACGCCGGCGACGAGGACGCCGCGTTCACCGTCGACGGGGCCGAGGACCACGAGCTGCTGTGGTTCGGCGTCCAGGAGATTCCGGGGCTGCTGGCATGACCACCGGACGTCCTGCCCGCGCCGTCCACATAGTCTGGGACTGGAACGGCACCCTGCTCCACGACATCGACGCCGTCATCGCGGCGACGAACGCCTCCTTCGCCGAGTTCGGCTTCGCGCCGCTCACCCTGGAGCGCTACCGCGAGCTCTACGTCGTGCCCGTGCCCAGGTTCTACGAGCGGCTCATGGGGCGGCTTCCCACCGAGGCGGAGTGGGAGGTCATGGACGCCACCTTCCACCGTTACTACTGGCAGGCCGCCGAGGAGACCGGGCTCACCCCGGGGGCCGAGGAGCTGCTGCGCGACTGGCAGGCCGACGGGCTGACCCAGTCGCTGCTGTCGCTGGCGCCCCACGACAGGCTCGTACCGCTCGTCCGGGAGCACCGCATCGAGCGGTACTTCCTGCGCGTCGACGGCCGCACCGGCCCCTCGCACACCTCCAAGGCCGGGCACCTCGTCCGGCACATGCAGGCCCTCGAGCACTCGGGTGTGGCGCCGGAGGCGACCGTCCTCATCGGGGACGCCGTCGACGACGCCCTCGCCGCGGCCCACGTGGGCGCGCGGGCCGTCCTCTACACGGGTGGTTCGCACAGCCGCACCAGTCTGGAATCGGCCGGTGTGCCCGTCGTGGACACCCTGGCAGAGGCCGTCCGCACTGCTCGCGAGCTGGCCGAATAGCGACTGGCACGCGCGGCCGTTCGCGTCACTGCGCACATCGTCAAACTTCCGGACTTGCTTTTGTACAGATCCGGACCGTGACGCAATGGGGGTCGGTCGAGATAGCCTGGTACCCGTGATCAGCGCGATAGTCATCGGGGGCGCCGAAGCCCCCGGCCTGCGCCCGGCGCACGACCGTGCCCGGGCCTTCGCTGGTCCCCGCCTCCGGGACACCGCGCCGATCTTGGCCGAATCCCTCCCGGACGGCTCCCACGACGACATAGCGTCGGCTCCGGACGGACATCACCCCGCCTCGCGGCGCTACGTCATTCCTTCCTTCACCTACGTCACGCAATGGCGCGCGACAGGAGCCAGAGGACATGCAGACCAAGCTGGACGAAGCAAAGGCCGAGCTGCTCGCGCGGGCGGCCCGGGTAGCTGAGCACAGCCCGGCCGGGGGGGTACTTCCGACTGGGGCCGAGCAGGGAGAGCGGCCCGACCGGGACACGACTCTCTCGTATCTCCAGCGCTACTACCTGCACACCGCGCCCGAGGACCTCCTGGACCGGGACCCGGTCGACGTCTTCGGGGCGGCGCTCTCGCACTACCGCCTCGCCGAGAACCGCCCGCAGGGCACCGCGAACGTCCGCGTGCACACGCCGACCGTCGAGGAGAACGGCTGGACCTCCAGCCACTCCGTCGTCGAGGTGGTCACCGACGACATGCCGTTCCTCGTGGACTCCGTGACCAACGAGCTGTCCCGCCAGGGCCGCGGCATCCACGTCGTGATCCACCCGCAGGTCGTCGTCCGCCGCGACATCACCGGCAAGCTCATCGAGATCCTCGGCCCCGACTGCGACGCCCACGGCCCGCGGACCGCGCGCCCCCACGACTCCCTCGTCGAGTCCTGGATCCACGTCGAGATCGACCGCGAGACCGACCGCGCCGACCTCAAGCAGATCACCGGCGACCTCCAGCGCGTCCTGTCCGACGTCCGCGAGGCCGTCGAGGACTGGGAGAAGATGCGCGACGCCGCGCTGCGCATCGCCGACGACCTGCCGAACGAGCCCTGCGCGCCCGACCTGTACGAGTACGAGCTCGAAGAGGCCCGGGAGCTGCTGCGCTGGCTCGCCGACGACCACTTCACCTTCCTCGGCTACCGCGAGTACAACCTCGTCGACGGCGACGCCCTGGCCGCCGTGCCCGGCACCGGCCTCGGCATCCTGCGCTCCGACCCGGTCCACCACGGCCAGGAGGACGCCCACCCCGTCTCGCCGTCCTTCAACCGGCTTCCGGCCGACGCCCGCGCCAAGGCCCGCGAGCACCGCCTGCTGGTGCTGACCAAGGCCAACAGCCGCGCCACCGTGCACCGTCCCTCGTACCTCGACTACGTCGGCGTGAAGAAGTTCGACGCCGAGGGCAACGTCGTCGGCGAGCGCCGCTTCCTCGGCCTGTTCTCCTCCGCCGCGTACACCGAGTCCGTGCGCCGCGTCCCGGTCATCCGCCGCAAGGTCGCCGAGGTCCTCGAGGGCGCCGGCTTCTCGCCGTCCAGCCACGACGGCCGCGACCTGCTGCAGATCCTGGAGACCTACCCGCGCGACGAGCTGTTCCAGACCCCGGTCGACAAGCTCCGCGAGATCGCCACCTCCGTGCTGTACCTGCAGGAGCGCCGCCGGCTGCGGCTGTACCTGCGCCAGGACGAGTACGGCCGCTACTACTCGGCCCTCGTCTACCTGCCGCGCGACCGCTTCACCACCGGCGTCCGGCTGCGCCTGATGGACATCCTCAAGGAGGAGCTCGGCGGCACCAGCGTCGACTTCACCGCCTGGAACACCGAGTCGATCCTCTCCCGCATCCACTTCGTCGTCCGCGTCCCGCAGGGCACCCAGCTGCCCGCGCTGACCGACGCCGACGTCGAGCGCGTCGAGGCCCGCCTGGTCGAGGCCGCCCGCTCCTGGGCCGACGGCTTCGGCGAGGCCCTGACCGCCGAACTCGGCGAGGAGCGCGCCGCCGAGCTGCTGCGCAAGTACGGCGGCTCCTTCCCCGAGGGCTACAAGGCCGACCACACCCCGCGCGGCGCCGTGGCCGACCTCGTCCACCTCGAGCGGCTCTCCGCCAGCGACCGCGACTTCGCCCTGTCGCTGTACGAGCCCGTCGGCGCCGGCCCCGGCGAGCGCCGCTTCAAGATCTACCGCACCGGTGAGCAGGTCTCGCTGTCCGCGGTCCTGCCCGTCCTGCAGCGCCTGGGCGTCGAGGTCACCGACGAGCGCCCGTACGAGCTGCGCTGCAGCGACCGCAGCAACGCGTGGATCTACGACTTCGGCCTGCGGATGCCCGTCCCGGCCAACGGCGACAACTACCTCGGCGACGACGCCCGCGAGCGCTTCCAGGACGCCTTCGCCGCCGTGTGGCGCGGCGACGCCGAGAACGACAACTTCAACACCCTGGTCCTCGGCGCCGGTCTCACCTGGCGGCAGGCCGTCGTCCTGCGCGCGTACGCCAAGTACCTGCGCCAGGCCGGCTCCACCTTCAGCCAGGACTACATGGAGGACACCCTCCGCAACAACGTCCACACCACCCGGCTGCTGGTCTCGCTCTTCGAGGCCCGGATGTCGCCCGGCCGCCAGTCCGCCGGCACCGAGCTCATCGACGCCATGCTGGAGGAGCTGGACGGGGCCCTGGACCAGGTCGCCTCGCTCGACGAGGACCGGATCCTGCGGTCCTTCCTCACGCTGATCAAGGCCACCCTGCGCACCAACTTCTTCCAGCTCGCCAGCGACGGCGAGCAGCACTCGTACGTGTCGATGAAGTTCGACCCGCAGGCCATCCCGGAGCTCCCGGCCCCGCGCCCGGCCTTCGAGATCTGGGTGTACTCCCCGCGCGTCGAGGGCGTCCACCTGCGCTTCGGCAAGGTCGCCCGAGGCGGCCTGCGCTGGTCCGACCGCCGCGAGGACTTCCGCACCGAGATCCTCGGCCTGGTCAAGGCGCAGATGGTGAAGAACACCGTCATCGTGCCGGTCGGCGCCAAGGGCGGGTTCGTCGCCAAGAACCTGCCGGACCCGTCGGTGGACCGCGACGCGTGGCTCGCCGAGGGCATCGCCTCGTACAAGATCTTCATCTCGGCGCTGCTCGACATCACCGACAACATGGTCGGCGGGGAGGTCGTCCCGCCCAAGGGCGTCGTCCGCCACGACGAGGACGACACCTACCTCGTCGTCGCCGCCGACAAGGGCACCGCGACCTTCTCCGACATCGCCAACGGTGTCGCCGAGTCCTACGGCTTCTGGCTGGGCGACGCCTTCGCCTCCGGCGGCTCGGCCGGCTACGACCACAAGGGGATGGGCATCACCGCCCGCGGCGCCTGGGAGTCCGTCAAGCGGCACTTCCGCGAGCTCGGCCACGACACCCAGACCCAGGACTTCACCGTCGTCGGCGTCGGCGACATGTCCGGTGACGTCTTCGGCAACGGCATGCTGCTCTCCGAGCACATCCGCCTGGTCGCCGCCTTCGACCACCGGCACATCTTCATCGACCCGAACCCGGACGCGGCCGTCTCCTACGCCGAGCGCCGGCGCCTGTTCGAGCTGCCGCGCTCCTCTTGGGCCGACTACGACACCTCGCTGCTGTCCGCGGGCGGCGGCATCCACCCGCGCTCCGCGAAGGCCATCCCGGTCAACGCGCAGATGCGCGAGGCCCTCGGGATCGAGGCGGGTGTCACCAAGATGACCCCGGCCGAGCTGATGCAGGCCGTCCTGCACGCCCCGGTGGACCTGCTGTGGAACGGCGGCATCGGCACCTACGTCAAGGCGACGTCCGAGACGCACGCCGAGGTCGGCGACAAGGCCAACGACGCCATCCGCGTCAACGGCGCCGACGTCCGCGCCAAGGTCATCGGCGAGGGCGGCAACCTGGGTCTGACCCAGCTCGGCCGCATCGAGTTCGCCCGCACCGGCGCCGGCGGCGAGGGCGGCAAGGTCAACACCGACGCCATCGACAACAGCGCGGGCGTGGACACCTCCGACCACGAGGTGAACATCAAGATCCTGCTCAACGCGGTCGTCGCCGACGGCGACATGACCGTCAAGCAGCGCAACTCGCTGCTCGCGGAGATGACCGACGAGGTCGGCCGGCTCGTGCTGCGCAACAACTACGCGCAGAACGTGGCCCTGGCCAACGGCGTGGCCCAGGCGTCGAGCCTGCTGCACGCGCAGCAGCGGTTCATGCGCCGCCTGGAGCAGGCCGGACTGCTCGACCGGAGCCTGGAGTTCCTGCCCACCGACCGGCAGGTCCGCGAGCTGCTCGGCAGCGGCAAGGGCCTGACCCAGCCGGAACTGGCCGTCCTGCTGGCCTACACCAAGATCACGGTGGCGGACGAGCTCATCCACACCGAGCTGCCGGACGACCCGTACCTGCGCCGCCTGCTGGACGCGTACTTCCCGGCCGCGCTGAGGGCGAGGTTCCCCGAGCAGGTCGGCGCCCACGCGCTGCGCCGGGAGATCATCACCACGATGCTGGTCAACGACACCGTCAACACCGGCGGTTCGACGTTCCTGCACCGCCTGCGCGAGGAGAGCGGGGCCTCCACGGAGGAGATCGTCCGGGCGCAGCTCGCGGCCCGCGAGATCTTCGGCCTGGCCGAGGTGTGGGATGCGGTCGAGGCGCTGGACAACAAGGTCGCGGCCGACGTCCAGACCCGGGTGCGGCTGCACTCGCGGCGCCTGGTCGAGCGGGGTACGCGCTGGCTGCTGAACAACCGGCCGCAGCCGCTGCAGATCACCGAGACCATCGAGCTGTTCGCCGACCGGGTCGCCCAGGTCTGGGGCGAGCTGCCGAAGCTGGTGCGCGGTGCGGACCTGGAGTGGTACCAGCTGGTGCTGGACGAGCTGACGCACGAGGGCGTGCCGGAGGAGCTGGCGGCGAAGGTCGCCGGGTTCTCGTCGGCGTTCCCGACGCTGGACATCGTCGCGATCTCCGACCGCACCGGTGTCGACCCGCTCGGTGTCGCCGAGGTGTACTACGACCTCGCCGACCGCCTCGACATCACCCAGCTGATGGACCGGATCATCGAACTGCCGCGCGCCGACCGGTGGCAGTCCATGGCCCGTGCCTCCATCCGCGAGGACCTGTTCGCGGCGCACGCCGCGCTGACCGCCGACGTGCTGGCGGCCGGGAACGGGGACTCCACGCCGGAGGAGCGGTTCAAGTCGTGGGAGGACAAGAACGCGGCGATCATCAGCCGGGCGCGGACCACCCTGGACGAGATCCGCGGGTCGGACGACTTCGACCTGGCCAACCTGTCCGTGGCGATGCGCACCATGCGGTCGCTGCTGAGGGCTCACGCCTGATCCCTCCGGGGAGTCTCGTGACACCGCACCACCGAGGCCCCGGCCTCCGGATTCCTCCGGGGGCCGGGGCCTCGGCCTTTCGGCCCGCGGCCCCGCCCCCCCCGGACCGGGCGCGGGCAACTGGGTGGCGCCCCAAGTACCCTGTGCGCGGCTGCACTTGTACGGACCAATCGACCAGCTGGCGCTGCGGGGGAACACGCATGTGGGGACGGGGCACGGTTCTGGGTGACCGGTACACGCTGACCGAGAGGATCGGCGGCGGCGGGATGGGCGAGGTGTGGCGGGCCGACGACGCCGTGCTCCGGCGGCAGGTGGCCGTCAAGGTCCTCCTCCCGGCGCTGCTCGACGACCCGGCGTTCGCGGCGCGGTTCCGCCGCGAGGCCACGGTCCTCGCCTCGCTCAGCCACCCCGGCATCGTGGACGTCCACGACTACGGCGAGAGCCCGATCGAATCGGGCGAGGAGGTCGCCTACATCGTCATGGAGCTCGTCGAGGGGCGGCCCCTGAACGAGGTCCGTGCGCAGTCCGGTCCGCTGCCGCCCGAGCAGGCGCTCGACATCGCCGGGCAGGCCCTGGACGCGCTGCACGCGGCACACCTCCAAGGGGTGACGCACCGCGACATCAAGCCGTCGAACCTGATGCTCGGCGCCGACGGCCGGGTGACCGTCACCGACTTCGGCATCGCCAGGTCCAGTGCGGCCAGCACCGGCATCACCGACTCCCACGCGGTGCTCGGCACGGCCCTCTACATGGCTCCGGAGCAGGCCGAGGGGCTGGGGGCCATCGCGGCGTCCGACCTGTACTCCATGGGCGTGGTCGTCTACGAACTGCTGACCGGGGAGCCGCCGTTCACCGGCGAGTCGGTGGTCGAGATCGCCCTCAAGCACGTCCGGGAGCCCGCGCCGGCCCTGCCGGACGCGCTGCCCGAGCCGGTACGGGCCTTCGTCGCCCGGGCGCTGGCCAAGCGGCCCGAGGAGCGGTACGCCGACGCCTCGGTGATGGCGGCGGCGGCGCGCCGTGCGGCGGCCGGGCGGCCGCTGCGCGAGCTGGACGCACCGGCGGGGCCGGTCGTCGTACGGTCCGGCGAGCCCGGCGAGCCCGGCGAGCCCGGCGGGTCGGGCGGGGCCGGCGGGTCCGCGGCGGCGGGTGGCTCCGGCGGGAAGAAGTGGTGGCAGCGGCTCGGCATTCCCGAGGGCGTCGCCGTGCCGGTCGCCGTCTCGGTGAGCGTGACCGCCACCGTGGCCGTCACCGTCCTGCAGATCGCCCCGTGGGGGAAGGAGGCCGACGCCCAGGGCGCCGGCCGGCAGCCGTCCTCGGCGGCGTCCGCGCCCGCCGCGTCCGGCAGCGCCGGCCAGGGGCCCGGCGCTTCCGTCCCTCCGGGCAGCGCGCAGGGCACCTCGCCCGCCCCCTCGGCCCCGGTCCCGGGTCAGGACCCCGCCGCGGCGCAGGGCGGCGCCGTGGGCGGGCCCGTCCCGGGTGGGCCCGGCGGCGGTGGCGCCGACGGCGCGGGCGGTGGCGCCAGTGCGCCCGGCGGGGGCGGCGCAAGCCCCTCCGGCGGCGGTGGCAGCCCCTCAGGGGGCGGTCAGCAGCCGACCGGCAGCGGGACCCCCGGCGGCGCCGGCGGCGGCGCGGGCGGCGGCGCGGGCGGGGGATCCGGGTCCGCTCCGCCCGCGGGGTGCGGCGCGGGCGTGTGGGGAGCGATCACCAATGTCGGAGACGGGCTGAAGGTCGGCCTCGGCTCGAACAGCACCGCGTCGGGCACCAAGGTGGTCATGGGCGGGACCACGGCCATGGGGTGGGTGTACGAGCGGAGCAACTACGAGTCCTTCCGCGTCTGCTCGCCGAACGGCGCCTACCTCGGCCGGGCCCTGACGCAGTTCGGCGACACCGTGCGGGCTGAGCTCGGCGGCGGCGGAGGGGTGTGGTGGAACCTGGAGCGGGTGGCGGGGTCCAATGCGTACCTCATCAAGGACATCGCCTTCCAGGGCGGCTGCCTGACCGACAACGGCGCCGGCCAGCAGCTGACGGTGGTCCCCTGCGTATCGGGGAGCAGGGCGCAGCAGTGGCGCGTGCCGTAAGGCTCCGCCGGGCCGCCGTCGTGCGGTGCGGCGTCGTTGCGGGGGCTCTGCCCCCGGGCCCCCGCGCCTCAAACGCCGGCGGGGCTGGATGGGCGGGTCTGGCGTCGTGCGGGTGCGGCGTCGTTGCGGGGGCTCTGCCCCCGGGCCCCCGCGCCTCAAACGCCGGCGGGGCTGGATTGTGCCGGCGGGGCTGGATCTGCCGGGGGCTGGGTCTGTAGGCGGGTTGGGGTGGGTCAGGCGCTGCGGGTGTAGGTCTCGTAGGCGTCGCAGACCTCCTTGGACGGGCCGTCCATGCGGAGCGTGCCCGACTCCAGCCAGATGGCCCGGTCGCAGGTTTCGCGGACCGTGCCGATGCTGTGGCTGACCAGGAAGACGGTGCCCGCCCGTTCGCGGAGTTCCTCGATGCGGGCCTGGCTGCGGCGTTGGAACGCCGCGTCGCCGGTGGCGAGGGCCTCGTCGATCATCAGCACCTCGTGGTCCTTCGCCGCCGCGATGGAGAAGCGCAGCCGGGCGCCCATGCCGGAGGAGTACGTGCGCATCGGCAGGGAGATGAAGTCGCCCTTCTCGTTGATGCCGGAGAAGTCGACGATGTCCTGGTAGCGCTCGTGGATCTGCTGCTTGGACATGCCCATCGCCAGCCCGCCGAGGATCACGTTCCGCTCGCCGGTCAGGTCGTTCATCAGGGCGGCGTTGACGCCGAGCAGTGACGGCTGGCCCTGGGAGTAGATCGTGCCGCGGGCCACCGGCTGCAGGCCCGCGATGGCGGCCAGCAGGGTGGATTTGCCCGAGCCGTTGGTGCCGATGAGGCCGATGGCCTCGCCCTTGTACGCGGTGAAGGACACCCCGCGCACGGCGTGCACCTCCCGCACCCCGGGAGCCGGCTTGCGGGACAGGATCCGGCTGAGCGCGGCGGTGGCGCCGCCCTTGCGCCCGCCGGCGTTGACCTTGTAGATGACGTGGACGCCGTCGGCGATGACGGTCGGCACGCGGGTGGCGGTTGCGGTCGGGTCAGCCACGGCCGTACTCCTCTTCTGCCTTCCAGAACCAGACGAACCCGCCGACGCCGGCGAGCAGGGCCCAGCCGACGGCGATCGCCCACACGTGGTGCGGGAGGGCGTGCGCGTCGAAGCTGTCGATCAGGGCGTAGCGCATGAGGTCGATGTAGACGGCCGCCGGGTTGGTCTTCAGGGCGAGGGCCACCCAGTGCGGCAGCTGGTCCTGGCTCAGCATCTGGTCGATGGACCACATCACGCCGGAGGCGTACATCCAGGTGCGCAGGACGAACGGCATCAGCTGGCTGACGTCCGGGCTCTTGCTGCCGATGCGGGCCATGACCATGGCGCAACCCGCGCAGAAGACCGCCGTGAGGAAGAGGACGGGGAGCGCCAGCAGCCAGGAGGGGGTGGGGAGTTGGCCGAAGGCCAGGAGGAGCAGGACCAGCGCGCCCATGGTGACCAGCAGCTGCTGGAAGAGCTGGACCACGGAGGCGAGGGGGAGGCTGGCGCGCGGGAAGTGCAGGGCCCGGACCAGGCCGAGGTTGCTGTGGACGGCACGGGTGCCGGCGTTGATGGAGCTGCCGATGAAGTCCCAGACGAAGATGCCGGTGATCAGGAACGGCAGGTAGTCGGGCACGCCGTGGCTGGCGTGCATGACGATCCCGAAGATGAAGTAGTAGACGGCCGCGTTCAGCAGCGGGGTGACCAGGTGCCAGACCTGGCCCAGCTTCGCCGTGCTGTACGTGGCCTGCATCCGGGCGGTGGCGTACGCGGTCACGAAGTGGCGGCGCTGCCACAGGCGGCGCACGTAGGCCGGCAGCGGGGGGCGGGCGCCGCTGACCGTCAGGCCGTGGGCGGCCGCCAGCTCCGCGGGGGTGCAGTGGGCGGGCGCCGTTGCGGGTGCCAGGGTCGGTGGAGTCACAGGGGGTCGCTTTCGACGGGGTCGGGACGCCGGGGGGCGATGGGACGGAACCGTATCGTCGCTACGGCGAGGTTAGGGTGCGGTGCGACGGAACGCAACCGTATCGTCGTGACGGAGTGGGGTCGGCGTGCCCGGTTATGCTCGGTCCATGACCACGGATCCCGCCGCCTCCACCCCCGCCACCGCCCCCGCCGCCGACCCGGCCCCCGCCCGCCGTGCCCCCGCCGGGGCCGCCGTGCTGCGCGAGGACGTGACCGAGGCGATCCGGGCCGCAGTGCTGGAGGAGCTGGCCGCGGTCGGGTTCTCGCGGATGTCGATCGAGGGGATCGCGCGGCGCGCTGGCGTCGGCAAGACCGCCGTCTACCGGCGCTGGAAGTCCAAGCTGCACCTGGTCCTGGACCTGGTGCAGGCCTTCGCCGTGGACGGCCTGCCCGTGCCCGCCACCGGCTCGCTGTACGGCGACGTACGGGCCCTGCTGGAGGTCATGTCACACGTGCTGCGCCACCCGGTGGCCTCGGCGGTCATCCCCGACCTGCTCGTCGAGGCGGCCCGCAACCCCGAGATCGCGGACGCGGTGCGCGGCGCCCTCCTCGACGGCGAGCTGCGGATGGCGCAGGGCATCGTCGCGGACGCCGTGGCGCGCGGCGAGCTGCCGGCCGGCACCGACCCCGGCCGGGCGCTGGACCTGGCGATCGGGCCGCTGTACTGGCGGCAGGTGGTGGTGCGCGACGAGGTGCCGGCCGGGTACCTCGACGAGCTGGCCGGGTCGGTGGTGGCGGGGCTGACGGCCGCCCGCGGCTGAGCGCCGCCCGCGGCCGAGCACCGGGGTGCGCCCCGCCCCCGCCCGGCGGCTACCGGCTCAGCGCTGCTCCGCCCGTACGTGCGCCATGCCGTCCTGGCAGTCGGCGCCCACGGCGGGCGGTGGCAGGGCGCTCCCATAGGGGCGCAGGAGAAGTCGCTCCGCCGGCGTATCACCGGAACGGCGGAAGACCCCGGCTACGGCCACAATCCGGGAGTGGTCAGCGGGGCCAGCGTGGGCCCGGTGGCCGCCGGAGAACCGCCTGCCGGGCCGCCCGTCGCCCCCGCCGAGGGGGCCGCCGGCGCCGGCCGCCGCTCGTGCAGCGGAACCACCGGCGGCACCAGCGACGGCTGCCCCAGGAAGACGTGGCGCACCACCCGCTCCGCCGCGAGCCCGTCGTCGTGGGTGCAGAACCGCGCCCGGAACGCCGCCCGCAGCTGCGCCGAACGCGAGCCCCGCCAGTGGCCGGTGACGAAGATGTCCACCAGCTCGTCCTCGGTCCGGGCGATCGCGCCCGGCGGACAGGACCGCAGGTCGAAATAGGTGCCGCGGGCCGCCTCGTAGGCCTCCCAGTCGTCCGCGTGGATCACCATCGGCCGGTCCAGCGCCGCGTAGTCGAACATCAGGGAGGAGTAGTCGGTCACCAACGCGTCGGAGGCCAGGCAGAGTTCCTCCACCGAGGGGTGCGCGGAGACGTCGATCAGCCGCGGGTGGCGGAGCACCGGCGCCGCCGCGCCCGTCGCGCCCGCGGAGTCCGGGGCCTCCGCGTACGTCAGGTGCCGGCGCACCAGCAGCGTGAACCGCGGGCCGAGGTCCCTCAGCACCCGCTCGAAGTCCAGGTGCTCGGGCCGGCTGCGCCGGTAGTCGCGGTGGGTGGGCGCGTACAGGATCGCCGTCGAGCCCGCCGGGATGCCGAGGCGCTCGCGCAGCTCCACCACCTCCTGCCGGGTCGCCCGGTGGAAGGCGTCGTTGCGCGGGTAGCCGTACTCCAGCGTCGTGTACGAGGACGGCACCGCCCGCTCCCACACCAGGGTGGAGTGCCGGTTCGCGGACAGCAGGTAGTCCCACTGGTCCGCGCCGCGCAGCAGGCCCGCGAAGTCGGTCGTCGGGGTGGCCGCCGGGCGGTCCTGGAGGTCCAGGCCGACCCGCTTGAGCGGGGTGCCGTGCTGGGTCTGCAGCAGGACCTGCCCGGGGCGTTTGACGAGCGACCGGTCGAAGTTGACGTTCGTCGTCAGGTACGTGGCCCGCGCCAGCGCGGTCCAGTACGCGGCCGAGCCGGGTCGCAGGAGGGACGTCTGCGGCGGCAGGGTCGCCGCGTGGCGGGGGTCGCAGATCCACGCGGTCCGCATCCGGGGAGCGAGCTCGCGCAGCTTGGCCTCGATCGCCGCCGGGTTGCAGGCGTAGCCGCCGTGCCAGTACGCGGAGAAGACCGCCAGCTCCGGCCACAGCGGCAGCAGCCGCTGGATGCGGTAGTGCAGGCGCAGCGCACTCTCGCGCAGCCCCCGCCCCAGGGACCCCGTGGCGCGGCCCGCCGCCAGCGCCGCCGCGCGCAGCACCGACAGGGTGCGGTAGGTGCGGCGCACGCCCAGCCGCATCAGGGTGTGCCGGACCCGGTCCGTGCGCGACAGCGACAGCGGCGGGGAGCCGGCGGCCCGGTGCCGGCGCAGCAGCACCGAGGCCCGGGTGAAGAACTCGGCCCGGCTCGCGCGCGGCAGGCGGCGCCGGTCGGCGTACACGTCGCAGAAGTGCTGGGCCATCCGCCGGTGCAGCGCCGGCCGCCAGCGCTCCAGCTCCGGGCGGGTGGCGAGGAAGCCGAAGACCCGCTCGTACTGGTCGAAGACGTCCAGGTGGCCGCGGCCGGCGGTGGTCATGATCGAGCCGGTGCGCCGCTGCCGGTGGTGCACGCACACCCGGTCCAGGACGGCGATGGATTCGGCGGCCAGCAGCGCCGGACAGGTCCAGGGCGTGTCCTCGTACAGGCCGGTCGGGAAGGACAGGCCCTCGCGCTCGACGTACTCGCGGCGGTACGCCTTGTTCCACACCACTGTCAGCATGCCCAGCAGGGAGGGGCGGTCGGCGAGCCGGAAGCTGGCCGGGCCGTCCTCGCACAGGCGGTGCGCGAGCCGGTTGCGGACCACCTCGCCGGTCCAGAAGGTGCGGGCGTAGTCGTAGACGAGGACGTCGGGGGAGCCGGTGTCCTTCAGCCGGTCGGCGATGGCCTGCAGGGCGCCCGGGGCGAGGGTGTCGTCGCCGTCGAGGAAGAGCAGGTAGTCGCCGGTGGCCCGGGCCAGGCCCGCGTTGCGGGCCGGGCCCGGGCCCAGGTTGTGCGCCAGGTGCACGGCCGTGACCCGGGGGTCGCGGGAGGCGTACTCGTCGATGACGGCCCCGCAGGCGTCCGGCGAGGCGTCGTCGACGGCGATCAGCTCCAGGTCCGTGCAGGACTGCGTCAGGACCGAGTCCAGGCTCTCCCGGAGGTACGCCTGAACCTTGTACGCGGGCACGATGACGCTGAACCGGGGCACGGCACATCCAGGGGTCGGCGCGGGCAGTTCGCCCCCAGGAACCCCGGGCGTGGCGATCGGGTTACGCAGCGTGCGGCAAACGGGTTACGCAGCGTCACTTCACCGCGCCGGCCATCACCCCCGTGGTGAACTGCCGCTGGAACGCGAAGAACACCACCAGGGGCACCACCATCGACAAGAACGCGCCCGGCGCGAGCACGTCGATGTTGTTGCCGAACTGCCGGACCTGCTGCTGGAGGGCCACCGTGATCGGCGGGTGCGCCGAGTCCGCGAAGACCAGCGCGACCAGCATGTCGTTCCACACCCACAGGAACTGGAAGATGCCCAGCGAGGCGATCGCCGGCGCGCCCAGCGGGAGCACCACCCGCCAGAACAGCCGCAGTTCGCCCGCCCCGTCGAGGCGGGCCGCCTCCAGCAGCTCCCGCGGGATCTGCGCGAAGAAGTTCCGCAGCAGGAACACCGCGAAGGGCAGCCCGAACGCGGTGTGGAACAGCACCACCCCGGCGGTCGTCTCGAACAGGCCGACCGCGCCGAACAGTTCGGAGACCGGGATCAGCGCCACCTGCACCGGCACCACCAGCAGCGCGACGACCACCAGGAACAGCCAGTCCCGGCCCGGGAACTCCAGCCAGGCGAAGGCGTACCCGGCGAGGGCGCCGAGGACGAGGACCAGCAGTGTCGCCGGGACCGTGATGGCGACCGTGCTGAGCAGCGCGCTCGTGATGGTGTCGTTGGCGAGCAGCCGCTCGTAGTTCCCGGCGGTCAGCCGGGCCGGCGCGGTCAGCGCCTGCCACCAGCCGCCCCGGTTCAGTGCGCTCGCGTCGAGGAACGAGGAGACCAGCAGGCCGATCGTGGGCAGCAGCCAGAACAGGCCCGCGCAGACCAGGAAGACCCGCACGGCCCCGCCGGCCGCCTTCGCCGCAGCGGTGTGCACGAAGCTCATCGGCGGGCCTCCCGGCGCATCCGGCGGATGTTGTAGAGCATGACCGGCACCACCAGCACCAGCAGCAGCACCGCGATGGCGCTGCCCAGCCCCTGGTCGGCGTCCGTGCCGAAGGAGGTCCGGTACAGCTGCAGGGCCAGCACGTTCGCATCGTCCTGCACCGACCCCGGCGCGATCACGAAGACCAGGTCGAAGATCTTCATCACGTTGATGACGAGCGTGACCAGCACCACCGCCAGGACGGGCGCCAGCAGCGGCACCGTGACCCGGCGGAACACCTGCCACTCGTTCGCCCCGTCCACCCGCGCCGCCTCCAGCAGCTCCCGCGGCACGGCCGCCAGCCCCGCCCCGATCAGCACCATTGCGAAACCGGCCCACATCCATACGTACGCCCCGATGACCGAGGGGGTCACCAGCGCCGGGCCGAGCCACTCCACCCCCGCGTACGGCTCCTTGAAGTTCGAGGCGGGCAGCCGCAGCAGCGCCCCGTCGGCCTTCGCGGAGAGGGTGAACGTGCCGTCCGCGCGGGTCGTCGCCGCATCGACCACGCGGCCGTCCTTGACCGCCTCCACCCGCATCCCGGCGAAGCCGGACTCGGCCGGGTCGACCGCGTTCGTGCGGCCGCCGCCGCCCCGCGTGAAGTCCTGCCAGGCCGTGCCCGTGACCTTCCCCGGCTCCGCTCGCGCCGCTCCGGCCGTACGGGTGCCCTCGGGCAGGGCGTCGGGAGCGACCCCGACCAGCGGCAGCAGCACCGGCACCCCCGCCCGTACCGGCTCCCGGGTCGTGAAACCGCCCGCGGCGGCGCCCTGCTCCGGAACCAGCGGCGAGTCCCGGCCCGGACGGGCCTTGGGGAACGCCGAGGCCGGGGCGAAGGTGTCGTGGACACCGACCCAGATCGCGTTGGCGACGCCGCGGTCGGGGTCGTGGTCGTAGACGAGGCGGAAGATGATGCCGGCCGCCAGCATCGAGATCGCCATCGGCATGAAGACCAGCAGCTTGAACGCCGTGCCCCAGCGCACCCGTTCCGTCAGCACCGCGAAGACCAGGCCCAGCGCGGTGGCCGCGGCCGGCGCCAGCACCACCCACAGCGCGGTGTTCCGCACGGCCGTGCGGATGGCGTCGTCGCGCAGGATCTGCGCGTAGTTGTCCGCGCCGACGAAGGTGTCGCCGGAGCGGTCGAAGAGGCTGCGGTAGAGCGAGTACCCGATCGGGTGCACGACGAGCGCGCCCAGCAGCACCAGCGCCGGCAGGAGGAACGCCGCCGCGACGAGCCGGCGGCGCCGCTCCTGCCGGGAGCGCGGGGTCGGACCGGCGGCCGGGCGCGCGGCCGCCGCCCCACCGGTACGCGTGCCCGTCCCTGCTCCTGCCCCTGTCCCTGTCCCTGAGCCCGAACCCGAACCCGAACCCGGACCCGTCCCCGTGCCGGCCGAGGCTGCCACGGGTCAGTTCCCGTACGCCTTGGCCGCGTCCGCCTCCAGTCTGGCCTGGGTGCCCGCCACGTCCCCCGGGTTCGCCAGGAAGTCCTGCAGCGCCTTCCACTCGCCGGCGCCCGGGGTCCCGCCGAACGCCGCCGGAGCCTGGTCCGACATGTCGAAGCGGAAGTCGTCGCCCGCCTTGATCAGGGCCTCCGCGATGCGCCCCTGGATCTCGTTGGGGTAGGCGTCCGGGCCGACCGCCTTGTTGGGGGAGAGGAAACCGCCCTCACGGGCCTGGATCCGCGCCGCGTCCGGCGAGGCCAGGAACGTCAGCAGCGCCTGCGCCCCCTTCGACGGCTTGAGCGCGACCGCCACGTCGCCGCCCGAGACCACCGGCGCCTTCGCACCCACCGCCGGGAACGGGAACACCAGCGCGTCCTTGCCGATCTTCGCCTCGGTCTGCGCGATGTTCACCGCCACGAAGTCGCCCTCGAAGACCATCGCCGCCGCCGGCCGGTCGCCGCCCGTGAACGTCTGCGTCACCGACTTGGGGAACTCGGTGGCCAGCGCCCCGCTCGGGCCGCCCGCCAGGAAGTCCTTGCGGGACAGCAGCTCGCCGAAGGTGGTCAGTGCCTGGCGGACGCTGTCGTCCGTCCACTTGATCTGGTGCCTGGCCAACTGGTCGTACTTCTGCGGGCCGGCCTGCGAGAGGTAGATGTTCTCGAACCAGTCGGTGAGCGTCCAACCGTCCGCACCCGCCACCGAGAAGGCCGGGGTGCCGGACGCGGACAGGGTGTCGGCCGCGGTCAGCAGCTCCTTCCAGGTCTTCGGCGGCTGGACGCCCGCCGCCTCGAAGGCCTTGGCGTTGTACCAGATCAGCGACTTGTTGGCCGCCTTGTAGTACACCCCGTACTGGGTGCCGTCCACCGCGCCCAGCTTCTTCCAGCCGTCCGAGTAGTTCTTGTCGAGCTGCGCCCGGGCCTCCGGACCCACCGGCTGCGCCCACTTGTTCTGCACCGCCGCGGTCAGGGCACCGACCTGCGGCAGCAGCGCCACGTCCGGGGGCTGCCCGCCCGCGATCTTCGTACCGAGGAAGGTGACGATCGGATCCTGCGCAGGGACGAACGTGACCGTGGCGCCCGTCCGCTTCTCGAACTCCTTCAGCACCTTGGTGAAGTTCGCCTGCTCCGGCCCCGTCCAGACCGCCGCGACCTCCAGCTTCTCCCCGTCCAGCCGCGGTAAAGCCACCGACTGCACCTCGGAGGCGCCGGAGGTCGGCGGGCTGCCCTTCGTGCTGCTGCCGCCGCCGCCCCCGCACGCGCTCAGCGCGAGGACACCCGCGGCGGCCAGCGCCGCCCAGGCGGCGGGGCCCCTGCCCGTGCCCCTGCCTCTGCTCCTGCCCCTGCTCGTGTACGTACGGTTCTTCGAACGGCTCGCTGCGGGCCTGCTGCGCATGGCTCTGCCCCCGATTCCCGTGGTGTGACCTGACCCACAGGTCTACGCCGAGCCGCGCACCCCCGCAATACCGCCTCGCGGGGCCGGGGCCCGGTGGCGGCGGCCGGGCGGCGGGCCCGGCCGGGTCAGGGCGCCGCCGGGAACAGCACGGGTATCGCCGAGACCAGGTGCGAGGCCCGGTCCAGGGCACTGGCCAGCAGGGCCAGGTCCGTCGGGCCGTTGCCGAGCTCGCGCACCGGGCGGCGGGCCGGCGGATCACCCATCCGGTCCCACTCCAACGGCACCACCGTCGGCCGCAGGGTCGCCGTCCGCGGGATCCGCCCGGTCACCCGGCCGCCCTGGAACGGCACCGTCGTCCCATCGGCGAAGCGCAGCCGGCCGCGGCCCGGGCCAGGCCGGTCCGGGGCGTCCAACTCGACGCGCAGCGGACCCGAGCGGGCCAGCTCGGTGTCGGCCGTACGGTCCGGGCGGGCGCTCGCGGCCACCAGGTGCACCCCGAGCCGGGCCCCGTCGCGGGCCACCGCCTCCAGCGCACGGACCACCGAGCCGGCGGCGGGGCGGCCCGCGCTGCCCAGCGCGGGCGCGACCAGGGCGTCGTAGTCGTCGACCAGCACCACCAGGCGCGGCAGCGGCGTCGGCCCCGCCACGGGCTCGCTGCGCACGGCGGAGGCGCGCAGCCGCAGCGTGCCCGTGCGCGGCGGGTCGAGCTCGCCGCCGCCGAGCTGTTCGCCGGAGGCCGGCGGGCGCGGTGCGACCATCCGGTCGGACAGCGCGCGCTGCGCGTGTTCCGCGTGTTCCGCGTGCCAGTCCGCGAAGGCGGTCCCCTCCAGCAGCTCGGCCCGCCGCTTGAGCTCGGAGCCGAGGGCCTGCGCGAACTCCCGCATCCGCACCGGGTCGGAGGCCACCAGATGGGCTGCGACGTGCGGCAGCTCCGCGGCGGGCAGCAGCCCGTCGCCGCGCTCGCCGCCCGCGCCGTCGAGCAGCACCAGGCCCAGCCGGTCGGGCCGGGCCGCCGCCGCCAGCGAGGCGGCGATCGAACGCAGCAGCTCGGTGCGGCCGCTGCCCGCCGGGCCCTCGACCAGCAGGTGCGGGCCGTCCTGGACCAGCTCGGCCCCGACCGGGCCGCCCCGGCCGCTGCCGAGGACCAGCTCGACGAGCCCGCCGACGGCCTGGCCCTGGTCGGTGGCGGCCGCCCAGCGGGCCATCAGGGAGGCCGGAGTGGCCCGGGCCAGCCCCAGCTCGTCCAGGAGCCGGGACGAGGCCGGCAGCGCGGCGGCCGACCGCTGCGGGCCGCCGCCCGCGGGCTCGGCCCGCAGCGGGGCCAGGGCCCGGGCGAACCGCTCGGCCCAGGCCGCGGAGACCGCGTCGGCGGTGGCGGTGGTGCCGGGCGTCACCGGGCGGCCGCCGGTCACCGCGAAGGTGCGCACGGTCGTGGCGACATCGCCGCTCAGCAGGGCGGCCGCGCCGCAGTCCCGGAAGGCGGGAGTGGCCGCGCAGGCCGCCTCGTAGGTGTCGGTGAGCGGGGAGGCGGGCGTGGCCGACGCCGTCTCGGCCAGGACCAGGACGTGGATCCCGGCCGCCGGACCGTGCGAGGCGAGCCGACCGGTGAGGTCGCGCAGCGCCGCCGTCCCCGGCTCGCCGTCCACCACGAGCAGCGTGTACGGGCCCCGGTGCGCGGCGGCGGCCTCGCGGACGGCCCGCCGGTCGGCGGCCGCCCAAGTGGCGCCGAGGGGGCCCTCGTCGAGGCGGCGGGTGAGCTCGCCGGTGCGGGCGGCCGCCTGCTCGGTGTCGTACGCGAGGAGCAGCCGGCAGTCCTGGCCGTGCGCCGGCCGCACGTGCGGCAGCCAGCCGAGCCAGGCCCAGCCCTCGCGCCGCCGCTCGACGGGGCGGGCCCGGTCGCTGCTGATCAGCACGATCTCCAGCTGGGCGGGCGCGTGCAGGGCGGCGAGCTGGGCCACCAGGGAGCGGGCGACCCCGTCGAGGCGGGGCCGCGGGCCGGCGAGGCCGAGCCCGCCGACGTCCTGGAGCGCGACCCGGCTGCCGGCGCCGAGGCCGACCTCGAGCCGTCCCGGCTCGCGGGACCACAGCCGCCGGGTCGGGCCGAGCGCGGCCAGCAGCAGCGCCGCCGGATCGTCCACGTCGGGCACGGCGGCCACGGCCGCCGCGCCCGGGGCCTCCGCCCCGCCCTCGGCCTCCCCGCGGACCCACCGCCGGGCCCAGGCCCCGAACCCGCCACGCCGCCAACCACCACCGGCGCGCCCCTGCCCTTCCCCGGTGGCCCCCCGCCCACCACCGACCGGGCTCTGCCCAGGGCCGCCGCCGGTCCGGCCCTGGCCCTGTCCGTGGCCGCCGCCGGTCCGGCCCTGCCCTTGGCCGCCGGCCGGGCTCTGTCCCTGGCTGCCGCCGGCCGGGCTCTCTCCCTGGCCGCCGCCGAGGGGGCCCTGTCCCTGGCTTTCGCCGACTGGGCCCTGTCCGTGGCCGCCGCCGGTCCGGCCCTGCCCTTGGCCGCCAGCCGGGCCCTGTCCCTGGCTTCCGCCGAACCCGTGCCCCGGCGCCTGGCCGCCGCCGGTCACGGGCCCCGACGCCTGGCCCGCGGCTGCTCCGGTGGCGCCGTGACCGTGTACGGCGGCTCCGGCTGAGCCGTGACCGGCTGTGGCGCCCAGCGCCTGGCCGCCGCCGTTCCGGCCCCGGGCCGCCTGCGCTTCGCCACCGCCGGCCGCGGCGGGGACACCCGTGTCGCCTGCTGCTCCGGCGGCGCCGTGGCCGGGTACGGCTGCACCGGGGGAACCCGCGCCGGCCGCGCCGGCCGTGCCGGCAGCGCCGTGCCCGCGTACGGCGCCCAGCGCCTGGCCGCCGCCCGCCCCGCCGGGTGCGTACGCTTCGCCGCCGTCGGCCACGGCGGGGGCACCCGCCCCGCCTGCTGCTCCGGCCGCGCCGTGACCGCGCACGGCCGCTCCGGCCGAGCCGTAACCGCCCGCGCCCACCGTGCCGACAAGGCCGTGACCGGCGGGGGCGCCTCCGGCCGCGCCGGGACCGCCGCTGCCGGCTCCGGCCGCGCCGACCGATCCCGCAGTGCCCGCGGCCGGGGGCATGGGCTGGCGGGTTCCCGCGCCGTACGCCGCCGAGCCGGCCTGCGCTCCGGCGGGCCCGGCGATGCCGGACCCCGCCGTCCGGGCAGCGCCGGCCCGGCCCGCTTCCGCCGGGGCCGCCGGGCCCGCACCGAAGCCCGTCGGCCCTGCGGCGTCGGCCCGGTCCGGGTCGGCCGGGCCCGCGCTGCCCGGCCGCTCCTGGGTCCCGGCGTGGCCCGCCGGGCCGGCCAGGCCCGGGCGGAGGGCCGGGCCGACGGGGCCCGAGGGGCCCGCCGGGCGGGCGGGGGCCGGGGCCGGGTGGGACGGGGTGTCCGGCAGCGGGTGTGCCGGGAGGCAGAGGTGGCCCTCGTGGTCCGGGACCGCGGGCAGGCGGTCCGCGCAGCCCCCGGCCAGCCGCAGGGTGGTCTCGCCGACGCGCAGCAGCGCGCCCGGGGCCAGCGCCACGGGCCGGGTGCCCACCTCGGTGCCGTCCACCGTCGTGCCGTTCGTGGACTCCAGGTCGGCCACCGCGACCCGCCCGTCTTCCCGTACGGTCACCGCGCAGTGCAGCCGGGACACGTCCGGGTCGTCCAGCGGGATGTCCGCGTCCGCGGAGCGGCCGATCCGGATCGCGCCCGGGTGCAGCAGGTGCACCCCGCCCGCGTCGGGCCCCGCGACCACGTGCAGCTGCGCCCCGGCGGCGGCGACCCCGTCGGCCCCCTCGGGCGCCACGTCCGGCACAGGTCCGTGCAGGCCCAGCACCGCCCCGTCCACGAGCGGCGGCTCCCCGAGCAGGGCCCGCTGCGGATCGAGCCGCTCGGCCCCCGCGTACAGCACCACCGTGCCCCCGGTGTCCGGCCCGCCGACGGTCGCCGCCAGCCCGGAGGCCACCGCGGCCAGCGCGGTCCCCGCGGGCGCGGTGACGAGCACGTCACAGCCGGCGGGCACGGTCTGGTGGCCGCTGCGCGACCCGAGGACGGTCAGCCGGATCTGCATCGCCGTCAGCGGTCCCTTCTGCGCGATGCGCAGGTGCGTGCGCCCGGGCCCGGCTGGGTACGGAGGGGCAGTGCCTGCCCGACCCCCCACCCGGCACGGCGCGTCGTCGTCCGGTCAGGTCTGCCCGGACGGCGGGGCTCCCGTCCCCGCCGTTCCGTACGTACGGGTGCATCCTCGCACCTGTCGCGGACAACACGCCCGGGACCCGCCAACAAATGATCTTGAATGGCCGACGCCCGCGCAACGGGCGGTCACACCCGGACGCACACGTGCACGAAAACCCGAGGGATCAGCGAAAAAACGCCATGCGGCATACGCCTCGAACATCACTCTTCGGACAAATGTGCGGCAACCAACCTCCGGTACCCCGCGTCTTCCGCAGGGACACCCCCTAGAGTGGGCCGGAAAACGAACCACGAACCACGGGCACGAACCCGGTGCGCGCACCCTGTGCACGCGCCACGTGCACAGACGACAGCAGGGAGCGCGAGACGTGCGGCCAGTCGGCAGCAAGTACCTGCTCGAGGAGCCGCTCGGGCGCGGCGCCACGGGCACCGTCTGGCGTGCCCGCCAGCGTGAGACCGCAGGCGCCGAGGCCGCCGTCGCAGGCCAGCCCGGCGAGACCGTGGCCATCAAGGTCCTCAAGGAGGAGCTGGCCCAGGACGCCGACATCGTCATGCGCTTCCTGCGCGAGCGCTCCGTCCTGTTGCGCCTGACGCACCCCAACATCGTCCGCACCCGCGACCTCGTCGTCGAGGGCGACCTCCTCGCCCTCGTCATGGACCTGATCGACGGCCCGGACCTGCACAAGTACATCCGGCAGAACGGCCCCTTCACCCCCGTCGCCGCGGCCCTGCTGACCGCCCAGATCGCTGACGCCCTCGCCGCCAGCCACGCCGACGGCGTGGTCCACCGCGACCTGAAGCCCGCGAACGTCCTGCTCGACGAGCGCGGCGGCCAGATGAAGCCGATGCTCACCGACTTCGGCATCGCCCGCCTCGCCGACTCCCCGGGCCTGACCCGCACCCACGAGTTCGTCGGCACCCCCGCCTACGTGGCCCCCGAGTCCGCCGAGGGCCGCCCGCAGACCTCCGCCGTCGACATCTACGGCGCCGGCATCCTGCTGTACGAACTGGTCACCGGGCGCCCGCCGTTCGCCGGCGGCACCGCCCTGGAAGTGCTCCACCGCCACCTCAGCGAGGACCCGCAGCGCCCGCCGCACGTGCCCGAGCCGCTGTGGATCGTCATCGAGCGCTGCCTGCGCAAGGAGCCGACCGAGCGCCCCAGTGCCGAGAACCTGGCCCGCGGCCTGCGCGTCGTCGCCTCCGGTATCGGCGTGCACAGCGCCCCGTCCGAGGTGGAGGCCGCGCTCGGCGTCGGCGCGCTGCTCGCGCCCGACCCCTCCCCGGCGCCCGTCCCGCAGACCCCCGGCGCCGCCGACCAGACCCAGGCGCTGCCCGGCCGCGGCCCGGCCGCCGGGCCCGAGGGCGCGTACGACCCGAACGCCATGACCAGCGTGCTCCCGCCGGTCGGCGCCGCCGACGCCACCACCGTGCTGCCGAACACGGGCGCCCCGGGAGTCCCGGACGCGGCGCCGACCTCCGTCATGCCGCCCGTGGAGCGGCCGGACCAGCCGCACCCCTGGCAGACGCAGATGCGGGCCGCGCGCGACCGCAACGAGCAGACGCAGATGCACTACCTCGATCCGGCCGAGGACCCGCTGCGTCGGCGGCCGCAGCGCCAGGCGCCTCAGCAGCCGCAGCGGCCGCAGCAGCCCCCGCAGTACCGCCAGGGGCCGCCGCCGGCGTACCCGCCCCAGCAGCAGTACCAGCAGCAGCCGCAGCAGCCGCAGCAGCCGTACTACCCGCAGCCGCAGCAGGCGCCCCCGCCGCAGCAGCCGCAGCCGTACCGGCAGCCCCCGGCTCCGCAGCAGCCGCAGCAGTACCAGCAGCAGCGGCCGGCCCCGCAGCAGCAGCCCCCGCAGGCCCCGCCGCCGCAGCAGCGTCCGCCCCGGGAGCCGCGCCGCCGCAGCGCCAACCCGATCCGGATCCCGGGCCTCGGCTGCCTCAAGGGCTGCCTGGTCATGATCGTGCTGTTCTTCATCGCGGGCTGGCTGATCTGGGAGTTCACCCCGCTCCAGGAGTGGGTCGGCACCGGCAAGAGCTGGTGGGACCAGGTGTGGACCTGGGGCAGCGAGGTCGTCGACTGGGTCGGATCGATCGGCGACGCCACCGGCGGCGGCAGCGGGAACGGCACCACACCCTGAACCGGGCGCCCGAACCGGGCGCCCGTAACGCCGACTTCGTAGATTTGTCGACTTCCAGCACGTGATTTCGCCCGCAGAAGTGAAGGTCGCCGCGATCCGTGACCTCCAACCCCCATCCGGCCGCGTAGCTTTGGCCCAGTACGCCAGCCGCTGAGGGAGCAGTCGTGGCACGGAAAATCGGCAGCCGGTACACCGCGCACCAGATCCTGGGGCGCGGCAGCGCGGGCACGGTGTGGCTCGGCGAGGGGCCCGACGGCCCCGTCGCCGTCAAACTGCTGCGCGAGGACCTCGCGTCCGACCAGGAGCTGGTCGGACGCTTCGTCCAGGAGCGCAGCGCGCTGCTCGGCCTGGAACACCCGCACATCGTGTCCGTCCGCGACCTCGTCGTCGACGGCAACGACCTGGCGCTGGTCATGGACCTGGTGCGCGGTACGGACCTGCGCACGCGCCTGGACCGGGAGCGGCGGCTCGCCCCCGAGGCGGCCGTCGCGATCGTCGCCGACGTCGCGGACGCGCTGGCTGCGGCGCATGCGGCCGGGGTCGTGCACCGCGACGTCAAGCCGGAGAACGTCCTGCTCGACATGCAGGGCCCGCTCGGGCCGGGCGGCTCCCACCCCGCCCTGTTGACCGACTTCGGCGTGGCCAAGCTGATCGACTCGCCGAGGCGGGCCGGGGCGGTGGCCGGGGGCGGGACCGGCGGCGGGGCCGGGCGGGCTCCGGCGCCCGCCACGCGGATCATCGGTACGCCGGACTACCTCGCCCCGGAGATCGTGGAGGGGCTGCCGCCGCGGGCCGCCGTCGACATATACGCGCTGGCCACCGTGCTGTACGAGCTGCTGGCCGGGTTCACGCCGTTCGGCGGCGGGCACCCCGGGGCGGTGCTGCGGCGGCACGTCACCGAGACGGTGGTCCCGCTGCCGGGGATCCCCGAGGAGCTGTGGCAGCTGATCGTGCAGTGCCTCGCGAAGGGGCCGGCCTCGCGGCTGCGGGCCTCCGAACTGTCGGCCCGGCTGCGGGAGCTGCTGCCGCTGCTGGCCGGGATGCCGCCGCTGGACGTGGACGAGCCGGACGATGCGGAGCCGGAGCCGGTGGAGGCGCGGGAGGCGCCCGCCGCCCCGGTCCGCCGCCGCGGGGTCGTCCCGCTGGTCCCCGGCTCCTCCACCGACTCCAACCGGGACACCCACACCTCGATGCGGGTGCCGGCGCCGGACGAGCTGGCCGGGGGTGCGCTGGGCACCGCCCGGGTGCCGCGGCCGGCCGGCGGCCACCGGCCCGGCTCCGCCCGGCACCGGGCCGGCACGGTGCGCAGGCGTCGGCTGGCCCTGTCGGTGGGGGCGGTGGTCCTGGCCGCGGGCCTGGGGGTGGGTGGCTGGCTGGCCGCCTCCGACGACCCCCCGGCCAAGGCGCCGGGCCACTCGGCCCCGCCGAAGCGCTGACCCTGCGGAGCGGCCCTCCGGACCACGGGGGCTGCGCGTGGCCCCGCTGCGCGGAGCGGTTCCCCACCCCGCCCCTTCCCGGAACGGGCTCCGCCCCGGACCCCGTTCCGGGCGCTTCGCGCCCGGTGCGCTCAAACGCCGCGCGGGCTGGATTTATCCAGCCTCGCCGGCGTTTGAGG
>NZ_JBEYXK010000098.1:0-25597 GCF_040645035.1 Streptomyces sp. NPDC046876
GTCGGTATCGCTGCCGTCAATGGGCCGACGTCGGTCGTCGTGTCGGGTGCCGAGGCTGCCGTCGAGGCCGTCGTTGCGCACTTCGCGGAGGCCGGGCGGAAGACCAAGCGGCTGGTGGTGAGCCATGCGTTCCACTCGCCGCTGATGGAGCCGATGCTCGCCGAGTTCGGGGAGGTCGCCGGGCGGCTGACGTACTCCGAGCCGAGCCTGCCGATCGTGTCCACGCTGACCGGGCAGTCGGCCTCGTACGAGGAGCTGTCCGACCCGCAGTACTGGGTGCGGCACGTCCGCGAGGCCGTCCGCTTCGCCGACGCCGTGACCACGCTGCAGGGGCAGGGCGTCACCACCTTCTTCGAGCTCGGCCCGGACGCGGTGCTCACCGCAATGGCCGGCGAGTCCCTCGATGCGGACTCGGTGGCGGTTCCCGCGGTCCGCCGGGACCGGGGCGAGGCGCAGGCGATCGCCGAGGCGCTGGCCCGCCTCCACATCCACGGGATCGCGGTCGACTGGACCGCCTTCCACGGCGGCCCCCGCACCCCGTGCGAGCTGCCCACGTACGCCTTCCAGCACCAGCGGTACTGGCTCGACGCCGACGGCAGCGGCCTGCACGACGTGGCTGCGGTCGGGCTGGCCGACGCCGAGCACCCGCTGCTGGGTGCGGCCGTCGAACTGCCCGACTCCGACGGGGTCCTGTTCACCGGCCGGCTCTCGCTGCGTACCCACCCGTGGCTCGCCGACCACGCCGTCGCCGGGACCGTCGTCCTGCCCGGCGCCGCCTTGGTCGACCTGGCCGTCCGGGCCGGCGACCACGTCGGCTGCGGGACCGTCCAGGACCTCACCCTCCAGGCCCCGCTGGTCGTCCCGGCGGACACCTCGGTGCAGTTGCGCGTCCAGGTCGGCGGCGAGGAGCCGCGCAGCCTCGCCGTGTACTCCCGTATCGGTGACGAGCCGTGGATCCGGCACGCCGAGGGTTCGCTCGTCCCGGCCTCCGCCGCGGCGGCCCCCGAGGCCCTCACCGCCTGGCCGCCGGCCGGCGCCGAGCCGCTCGACGTCAGCTCCCTGTACTCCTCGCTGGCCGCCGCCGGGCTCCAGTACGGGCCGCTCTTCCAGGGCGTCACCGCTGCCTGGCGCGACGGTGACGCCATCGCCGCCGAGGTGTCGCTGCCCCAGGACACCGCCGTCGACGGCTTCGCCCTGCACCCGGCGCTGCTCGACGCCGCCCTGCACGGCATCACCCTGGCCGACCTGGCCAACGAGACCGCCGAACTGCCGTTCACCTGGTCGGACGTCACCCTGCACGCCACCGGTGCGCGTGCGGCCCGGGTCCGGATCGTGCCCGGCCGGGGCGACTGGACCCTGCACATCGCCGACGCCCAGGGCAGCCCGCTCGCCACCGTCGGCGCGCTCGCCCTGCGGGCCGTGGACACCGCCGGACCTGCCACCGCGCAGGTACGCGACCTGTACCGGGTCGCCTGGTCCCCGCTGCCCGCAGCCCCGGAGCCTGCCGACGAGGGCGTCCTCGTCGAGGTCCCGGCCGGTGCCGGCGCCCAGGAGGCCGTCGGGTACGTCCTGACCCGGCTGCAGGAGCACCTGGAGACGGAGGACCGCCTGGTCGTCGTCACGCGTGGCGCCGTCGCCACCGCGGAGGGCGCGGACGTCGCCGACCCGGTGCAGGCCGCCGTGTGGGGCCTGGTCCGGGCCGCGCAGGCCGAGCACCCGGGGCGCTTCGTGCTCCTGGACGTCGACACCGACACCGACACTGGCACCGACGTTGCGGGCCTTGTGGCGCTGCCCGCCGGTGAGCCCGAAATCGCCCTGCGGGGCGGGGAGCTGTTCGTCTCCCGGCTCGTCCGGACCACTCCGGAGGCGGACGCCCCTGCCGCCACCGCCCCGGTGTTCCGGGAGGGCGGGACCGTTCTGATCACCGGTGGTACCGGTGGGCTGGGTGCGCTGACCGCGCGGCACCTGGTGGCCGAGCACGGGGTGCGGAGCCTGGTGCTGGTCGGGCGTCGGGGCGCGGAGGCTCCGGGGGCCCGTGAGCTGGCTGCGGAGCTTGAGGCTGCGGGGGCGTCGTCCGTGGTGCTTGCGGCCTGTGATGTCGCCGACCGGGATGCGGTCGCGGCGCTGCTCGCCGAGCACCCCGTTACCGCTGTGTTCCATGCGGCGGGTGTGGTCGACGATGCGACGATCGGCTCGCTCAGCGGCGAGCGCCTGGCCAAGGTCTTTGCGCCCAAGGCCGATGCCGCCCGGCACCTCCACGAGCTGACCGCCGGGCAGGAGCTCGACGCGTTCGTGCTCTACTCCTCCGCCGCCAGTACGTTCGACGGCTCCGGGCAGGGCAACTACGCCGCCGCCAACGCCTACCTCGACGGACTCGCCGCCCACCGCCGGGCCCACGGCCTGCCCGGGCTGTCCCTGGCCTGGGGCCTGTGGGACCCCGAGGCCGGCGGCATGGCGTCCGACCTCACGGCCGCCGACCTCCAGCGCATGGCGCGCACCGGTGTCCTGCCGCTGGGCAGCGAGCGGGGCATGGCCCTCCTCGACGCCGCGCTCGCCGGGCCGCACGCCCAGGTGCTGCCCGCCGCCCTCGACACCCGCGCCCTCGAACAGCGCGCCCGCCGCTCCGACCTGCCCGCCATCCTGCGCGGCCTGGTCCGGCCCGCCGTCGTACGCCGCACGGCGGCCGCCGCCGACAGCGGTGACGCCGGGCTCGCCGAGCGCCTCGCCGTGCTCGCCCCGGCCGACCGCGAGCGCCTCCTGCTGGACCTCGTACGCCGCCACGTCGCGGCCGTCCTCGGCTACTCGGGTGCCCACGAGGTCAGCCCGGACCGGCCGTTCAAGGAGGTCGGCTTCGACTCGCTGACCGCCGTCGAGTTCCGCAACCGCCTCGCCGGCGAAGCCGGGATCCGGCTGCCCGCCACGCTCGTCTTCGACTACCCGACGCCGGCCGTGGTCGCCGACTTCCTCCGCATCGAGCTCCTCGGCGACACCGCCGACCAGCTCCCCGTCCCGGCCGCGGGCGCCGGTGCCGCCGCCGCGGGCGCGGGCGCGGCCGGTGCCGACGAGCCGATCGCCATCGTCGGCATGGCCTGCCGCTACCCCGGCGGCATCACCTCCCCCGAGGGCCTGTGGCAGCTGCTCGCCGCCGGCGGTGACGGCATCTCGGCCTTCCCCGAGGACCGCGGCTGGGACACCGAGGGCATCTACGACCCCGACCCGGACGCCGCCGGCAAGACCTACTCCCGGCACGGCGGATTCCTGCACGACGCCGCCGAGTTCGACCCGGTCTTCTTCGGGATCAGCCCGCGCGAGGCCCTCGCCATGGACCCGCAGCACCGGCTGCTCCTGGAGACCTCCTGGGAGGCCCTGGAGCGCGCGGGCATCGACCCGGCGAGCGCCCGGGGCACGGCGACCGGCGTCTTCGCGGGCGTCATGTACCACGACTACTCGGTCGTCCTGGAGCAGTCCGACCACCACAACACCGAAGGGTTCATGGGCGTCGGCGGCAGCATCGCCTCCGGCCGCGTCTCGTACGCGCTCGGCCTGGAGGGGCCGGCCGTCACCGTCGACACCGCGTGCTCCTCGTCGCTGGTGGCCGTGCACCTGGCCGGTCAGGCGCTGCGCAGTGGTGAGTGCTCGTTGGCGCTGGCCGGTGGTGTGACCGTGATGTCGACTCCGGACACGTTCGTGGACTTCAGCCGGCAGCGGGGCCTTGCCGCCGACGGCCGCTGCAAGCCCTACGCGGAGGCCGCCGACGGCACCGGCTGGGGCGAGGGCGTCGGTGTCCTCGTTCTGGAGAAGCTCTCCGACGCCCGGAGGAACGGCCACCGGGTTCTGGCCGTCGTCAGCGGCTCGGCGGTCAACCAGGACGGCGCCAGCAACGGCCTGACCGCGCCCAACGGGCCCGCGCAGCAGCGGGTCATCCGGCAGGCTCTGGCCTCCGCCCACCTCACCGCGGCCGATGTGGACGCGGTGGAGGGCCACGGCACCGGTACGCGGCTCGGTGACCCGATCGAGGCGCAGGCGCTGCTCGCCACGTACGGCCAGGACCGGCCGGAAGGCGGCCAGCCGCTGTGGCTCGGGTCGGTGAAGTCCAACCTGGGCCACACCCAGGCCGCCGCCGGTGTCGCGGGCATCATCAAGATGGTCGAGGCCCTGCGCCACGAGACCCTGCCGATGACCCTCGGCGTCGACGCCCCCAGCAGCCACGTCGACTGGAGCGAGGGCGAGGTCTCCCTGCTGACCGAGGCCCGGCCCTGGCCGGCCGGTGAGCGGGTCCGGCGTGCGGGCGTCTCGTCGTTCGGCATCAGTGGTACGAACGCGCACGTCATCGTGGAGGAAGCCCCGGCGGTCGAGGAGGCGCCCTCTTCGGCGGCCGTCCTGCCGGTCGTACCGTGGCTGGTCTCGGCGAAGAGCGCCGACGTCCTGCGCGAGCAGGCTGCGCGGCTTCGGGAGTTCGTGGCCGCACGGCCCGAGCTCGACCCGGCCGCCGTGGGGCTGGCCCTGGCAACCCAGCGGACGGCGTTCACCCACCGCGCGGCCGTGGTGGCCGCCGACCGCGACGGGCTGCTGGTCGGCCTGGAGGCCGTCGCCGCGGGCGCGGCCCCGATCGCGGGCACGGCAGCGGGCTCGGGCAACGCCTTCCTGTTCACGGGGCAGGGCAGCCAGCGGGTCGGCATGGGGCGCGAGCTCTACGCGCAGTACCCCGTCTTCGCGGCTGCGCTGGACGAGGTGTGCGCCGCGCTGGACGCGCATCTTGAGCGGCCGTTGAAGGATGTTCTTTTTGATGAGGACCCGGCTGATCTGAACCGGACCGAGTACACGCAGCCTGCGCTCTTTGCGGTGGAGGTGGCGCTGTTCCGGCTGGTCGAGGCCTGGGGCGTGCGCGCTGACGCGCTCGCCGGGCACTCCATTGGTGAGCTGGCTGCCGCGCACGTGGCCGGGCTGTGGTCCCTCGAGGACGCGGCTCTGCTGGTTGCCGCTCGGGGTCGGCTGATGCAGGCGCTGCCCGCCGGTGGGGCCATGGCCGCCGTCCAGGCCACCGAGGAGGAAGTGCGCGCCGTCCTGACCGACGGGGTCGGTATCGCCGCCGTCAACGGGCCGACCTCCCAGGTCGTCTCCGGCACCGAAGCCGCCGTCGAGGCCGTCGTTGCGCACTTCGCGGAGGCCGGGCGGAAGACCAAGCGGCTGGTTGTCAGCCATGCGTTCCACTCGCCGCTGATGGAGCCGATGCTCGCCGAGTTCGGGGAGATCGCCGCCGGGCTGGCCTACGACGAGCCCCGGCTGCCGATCGTGTCCACGCTGACCGGCAAGCCGGCCTCGTACGAGGAGCTCTCCGACCCGCAGTACTGGGTGCGGCACGTCCGCGAGGCCGTGCGGTTCGCCGATGCCGTGACCACGCTCCAGGGCCAGGGCGTCACCACCTTCTTCGAGCTCGGCCCGGACGCGGTCCTCACCGCCATGGCCGCCGAGTCCCTCGGTGAGGAGTCCGTGGCGATCCCCGCCGTCCGCCGCGACCGGCCCGAGGCGCAGGCCCTGACCGAGGCCGTCGCCCGCCTGCACACCCAGGGCACCGCCGTCGACTGGGCCGCGTTCTTCGGCGCGGCCCGTACCGGAGTCGTGGACCTGCCCACGTACGCCTTCCAGCACGCGCACTACTGGCCCGCTCCGGGCGCGCGCGCCGGGAACGTCGTGGCGGCCGGTCTCGCCGAGGCCGGGCACCCGCTGCTGGGTGCGGCGGTCGAACTGCCCGACTCCGACGGGGTGCTCTTCTCCGGGCGGCTGTCGCTGCGTACGCACAACTGGCTCGCCGACCACGCCGTCGGCGGGACCGTCATCGTCCCCGCCTCGGCCCTCGTGGATCTGGCGATCAGCGCCGGCGACCACGTCGGTGCCGGCGCACTCCGGGACCTCGCGCTGTCCGCGCCCCTGGTCCTGGAGGAGAGCGGTGCTCTCGCTCTGCGCGTCCAGGTGGGCCGGCCCGACGAGGCCGGGCAGCGCCCCGTCGGCATCTACTCGCGCGCCGAGGACGCCCCCGACGCCGAGTGGACCCGGCACGCCCACGGCGAGCTGGTGGACCACCGCCCTGAGGCCGGGTTCTCGCTGGCCGCATGGCCGCCGGCGGGCGCCGAAGCGATCGACGTCAGCTCCCTCTACGAGGACCTGGCCGCGACCGGCCTGCAGTACGGGCCGCTCTTCCAGGGCGTGACCAGCGCCTGGCGCGACGGGGACGCGGTCCTCGCCGAGGTGTGCCTGCCGCAGGACACCGCCGTCGACGGCTTCGCCCTGCACCCGGCGCTCCTCGATGCCGCCCTGCACGGCATCTCCCTCGACGCGGGTGACAACGGCGAGGCCGAACTGCCCTTCACCTGGTCCGACGTCACCCTGTACGCGTCCGGAGCCGGCTCCCTGCGGGTACGGATCACGCCCACCGGGCAGGGCCGCGGGTTCGCCCTGCAGCTCGCCGACGCCCAGGGCGCCCCGGTGGCCGCCGTCGGCGCGCTGTCGCTGCGGCCGGTGGCCGCGGGCGAGCTGTCCGGCGCACGCCGGTACTCCCGCGACGCCCTCTTCCACGTGGAGTGGGTCCGCGAGACGTCAGCCGAGACGGTGACCGTGCAGGACGCCACCGTGTACGACGTTCCCGGCGCCGATGCGGCCGTGGCGGTACTGGGTCGGGTGCGGGAGTGGCTGGCCGATGAGGCCGGGCAGGAGTCGGGGCCGCTGGTGGTCCGGACCCGGGGTGCGGTGGCGGTGCGGGCCGGTGAGGACATCGCCGAGCCGGAGACCGCCGCGGTGTGGGGCCTGGTGCGTTCCGCGCAGGCCGAGCACCCGGGCCGCTTCGTCCTCCTCGATGTCGACGACGATGTCGACTCCGGTGTGGTGCCCGTGCTCCCTGCCGGGGCTCCGGAACTTGCGCTGCGGGGCGGCGAGTTCTTCGTTCCCCGGCTGGCCCGTACGAGCCCGGACCGGGTTGAGACCCCGGTGTTCCGGGAGGGCGGGACCGTTCTGATCACCGGTGGTACCGGTGGGCTGGGTGCGCTGACCGCGCGGCACCTGGTGGCCGAGCACGGGGTGCGGAGCCTGGTGCTGGTCGGGCGTCGGGGTGCTGATGCTCCGGGGGCCCGTGAGCTGGCTGCGGAGCTCGAGGCTGCAGGGGCGTCGTCCGTGGTGCTGGCGGCCTGTGATGTGGCCGACCGGGATGCCGTTGCGGCGCTGCTCGCGCAGTATCCGGTGACGGCGGTCGTCCACACCGCCGGTGTCCTCGCCGATGCGACCGTGGAGTCGCTGACCGCGGAGCAGCTGGCGGCCGTATGGGCGCCGAAGGCCGCGGCGGCGCGGCACCTGCACGAGCTGACCGCCGGGCAGGAGCTCGACGCGTTCGTGCTGTTCTCCTCCGCCGCCGGCACCTTCGACGGCATCGGCCAGGCCAACTACGCCGCCGCCAACGCCTACCTCGACGCCCTCGCCACCCACCGCCGCGCCCACGGCCTGCCCGGGCTGTCCCTGGCCTGGGGCCTGTGGCACCCCGACGCGGGCGGCATGGGCGCCGGCCTCACCACCGCCGACCTGGACCGCATGGCACGGGCCGGGGTGCTTGCGCTCGACGCGGAGCAGGGCCTCGCCCTGTTCGACGCCGCGCTGGGTGCCCCGTACGCCCACGTCCTGCCGATCCACCTCGACCTTGCCGCCCAAGCCCGCTCCGCGGCCCCGCCCGCGCCGCTGCTGCGCTCGCTGGTCCGCACCCCCGTCCGACGGACGGCGGCTGCCGCCGCGGGCTCCGGCGGCGCCACCGCCGGGAACCCGCTCGCGGAGCGGCTGGCGGCCCTGCCCGACGCCGCCGCGCGCCGGGACGTGCTGCTGGAGCTCACCCGTACGCACATCGCGGCCGTCCTCGGCTTCGCCGGGCCGCACGCGGTGGCCGCCGAGTCGCTCTTCGCCGAGCTGGGCGTCGACTCGCTGACCGGTGTGGAGTTCCGCAACGCGCTCGGCGCCGCGGCCGGGATCCGGCTGCCCGCCACGCTCGTCTTCGACCACCCGACCCCGCTCGCGGTCGCCGACTTCCTCCTCACCGAGGTCCTCGGCGCCCCGGACGAGGCGGACACCGCCGCGCCCGCCGCGGCGTCCGCGACCGCGACCGCGACCGACGAGCCCATCGCGATCGTCGGCATGGCCTGCCGCTACCCCGGCGGGGTCAACACGCCCGAACAGCTGTGGGAGCTGCTCGCGGCGGGCACCGACGCCGTCACCGCCCTGCCCGAAGACCGCGGCTGGGACACCGGGGCCCTGTACGACCCGGACCCGGACGCCACGGGCAAGACGTACTCCCGGCACGGCGGGTTCCTGGCGCAGGCCGCGGACTTCGACCCCGCGTTCTTCGGGATCAGCCCGCGCGAGGCCCTCGCCACCGACCCGCAGCACCGCCTCCTGCTGGAGACGGCCTGGGAGGCCTTCGAGAGCGCGGGCATCGACCCCACCGGGGCCCGGGGCACGGCCACCGGCGTCTTCGCCGGCGTCATGTACAACGACTACGGCATCCGGCTCAGCCAGTACCCGGCGGACCTGGAGGGATACCTCGGGACCGGCAGCTCGGGCAGCGTCGCCTCCGGCCGCGTCGCCTACGTACTGGGCCTGGAAGGCCCGGCGCTGACGGTCGACACCGCCTGCTCCTCGTCGCTGGTCACCGTGCACATGGCCGCACAGGCCCTGCGCAGCGGTGAGTGCAGCATGGCGCTCGCCGGCGGCGTCACCGTGATGGCTACGCCGGAGACCTTCGTCGGCTTCAGCCGTCAGCGGGGCCTGGCCCCCGACGGCCGGTGCAAGCCGTTCGCGGAGGCGGCGGACGGGACCGGCTGGGGCGAGGGCGCCGGCATGCTGCTCCTGGAGAAGCTGTCGGACGCGCGGAAGAACGGGCACCGGGTGCTCGCCGTCGTGCGCGGCTCGGCCATCAACCAGGACGGCGCCAGCAACGGCCTGACCGCCCCCAACGGGCCGGCGCAGCAGCGAGTCATCCGGCAGGCCCTGGCCAGCGCCCGTCTCGCCGCCCACGAGGTCGACGCGGTCGAGGCGCACGGCACGGGCACGAAGCTCGGCGACCCGATCGAGGCGCAGGCGCTGCTCGCCACGTACGGGCAGAACCGGTCCGAGGACAGGCCGCTGTGGCTGGGGTCGGTCAAGTCCAACCTGGGTCACACGCAGGCCGCGGCGGGTGTCGCGGGCATCATCAAGATGGTCCTCGCCCTGCACCACGAGGAGCTGCCGCGCACCCTGCACGTGGACGCGCCCAGCAGCCACGTGGACTGGACGGCGGGTGCGGTCTCGCTGCTGACCGAGGCGCAGAAGTGGCCCGCGGGGGAACGCCGCCGCCGGGCCGGTATCTCCTCCTTCGGCATCAGCGGGACGAACGCCCACGTCATCATCGAGGAGGCCCCGGCCGCCGAGACCGCGGAGGCCGCCACGGCCCCGCGCCGGCTGCCCGCCGTGCCCTGGCTGCTGTCGGGCAAGACGCACGGAGCCGTACGGGACCAGGCCGCGGCCCTCCTGGAACTCCTGACCCGCCGCCCCGACCTGGACACCACCAACATCGGCTACACCCTGGCCACCGCACGGACCGCGTTCACGCACCGGGCCGCGGCTGTGGCCGGCGACCGGGCGTCCCTGCTGGCCGCGCTCACCTCCCTCACCGCGGAGGACACCACTGCTGCCGGAGCCTTCCGGGCCACCGCGGCGGGCACGCGGCTGGGCTTCCTGTTCACGGGCCAGGGAAGCCAGCGGGCCGGGATGGGGCGTGAGCTGTACGCGCAGTACCCGGTGTTCGCGGGTGCGCTGGACGAGGTGTGCGCGGCCTTCGACGAGCACCTTGAGCGGCCGCTCAAGGACGTGCTGTTCGATGAGGATCCGGCTGATCTGAACCGGACCGAGTACACCCAGCCCGCACTGTTCGCGGTGGAGGTGGCGCTGTTCCGGCTGGTCGAGGCCTGGGGCGTGCGCGCTGACGCGCTCGCCGGGCACTCGATCGGTGAGCTGGCTGCCGCGCACGTGGCCGGGCTGTGGTCGCTTGAGGATGCTGCACGGCTGGTTGCCGCTCGGGGTCGGCTGATGCAGGCGCTGCCCGCCGGTGGGGCCATGGCCGCCGTCCAGGCCACCGAGGAGGAAGTGCGCGCCGTCCTGACCGACGGGGTCGGTATCGCCGCCGTCAACGGGCCGACCTCCCTGGTCGTCTCCGGCACCGAAGCCGCCGTCGAGGCCGTCGTTGCGCACTTCGCGGAGGCCGGTCGGAAGACCAAGCGGCTGGTGGTCAGCCATGCGTTCCACTCGCCGCTGATGGAGCCGATGCTCGCCGAGTTCGGGGAGATCGCCGCCGGGCTGGCCTACGACGACCCCCGGCTGCCGATCGTGTCCACGCTGACCGGCAAGCCGGCCTCGTACGAGGAGCTCTCCGACCCGCAGTACTGGGTGCGGCACGTCCGCGAGGCCGTCCGCTTTGCGGATGCCGTGTCCACGCTGCAGGGGCAGTCCGTCACCACGTTCCTGGAGCTCGGCCCGGACGCGGTGCTCACCGCCATGGCCGCCGAGTCCCTCGACGCGGAGTCCGTGGCGGTCCCCGCGGTCCGCCGTGACCGGCCCGAGGCGCAGGGTCCCGCCGAGGCGGTGGCCCGGCTGCACGCCCACGGGGTGGTGGTCGACTGGGCCGCGTTCTTCGCGGGCACCGGCGCCCTCACCGTGGACCTGCCCACGTACGCCTTCCAGCACGCGCCGTACTGGCTCGCCGACACCGGCGCGGGCAGTGGCGACGCCTCCGCCTTCGGGCAGACAGGCGGCGGGCACCCGCTGCTGGGTGCGGTGGTCGAACTCCCCGAGGACGAGGCGGTCCTGTTCACGGGCCGGCTGTCGCTGCGCAGCCACCCCTGGCTCGCCGACCACGCCGTCGCCGGGACCGTCATCGTCCCCGGCGCCGCCCTCGTGGACATCGCCGTCCGTGCGGGTGACCACGTCGGCGCGGGGGTCCTGGAGGACCTGACCCTGCACGCCCCGGTGGTGCTGGAGGAGTCCGGTGCGCTGGCCCTGCGGGTGCAGGTGGGTGCGCCCGACGCGGCGACCGGCGGGCGTCCGCTGGCCGTGTACTCGCGGCCCGAGGACGCCCCCGACGCCGGCTGGACCCGGCACGCGGACGGCCTGCTCGGTGCCGAACGGCCCGTACCGGGCTTCGACCTCGCGGCCTGGCCGCCGGCCGGAGCCGAGGCCATCGACACGGCCGGGCTCTACGCCGCACTGGCCGGGCTCGGGCTGGAGTACGGCCCGCTGTTCCAGGGCGTGACCGCCGCCTGGCGCGACGGGGACGCGGTCCTCGCCGAGGTCGCGCTGCCCGCCGGGACCCCGCTCGACGGGTTCGGGCTGCACCCGGCGCTGCTGGACGCGGCGCTGCACGGGATCGGGCTCGGGGCGTTCACCCCCGACGACGGGCAGGCCCACCTGCCGTTCGCCTGGTCGGACGTCGCCCTCTACGCGCAGGGTGCCTCCGAGCTGCGGGTCCGGATCAGCCCCACCGGGACCCCCGGGCAGGCCGCGCTGCAGCTGGCCGACTCGACGGGTGCGCCCGTCGCCTCGGTGGGTGCGCTGCTGCTGCGCCCGCTGGCCGGCGGTGACCTCGTACGGCGCCGGCTGGATGCGCTCCACGGCCTGGACTGGGTGCCGGTGCCCGGGCCCGTGGCTGCCGCCGAGGGTGCGCCGGCCGCGGAACCGGTGGTCTGCGTGGCTCCCGCGCACGCCCCGACCGGCGAGGCCGTCGCGGCCGTGCTGGCCGCGCTGCAGTCCTGGCAGAGCGACGGGAACGGCGCGGACCAGGGGCGGCAGCTGCTCGTCCGGACCGGCCGTGCGGTGGCCGTACTGCCCGGCGAGGACGTCACCGACCTGGCGCAGGCGGCCGTGACCGGCCTGGTGCGGGCCGCGCAGGCCGAGCACCCCGGGCTGATCGTCCTCCTCGACGCCGAGGAGGCGCCGACCGCCGAACAGACCGCGGCCGCGCTGGCCACCGGGGAACCGGAACTGGCGCTGCGCGCGGGTGCGTTCCACGCGCCGCGGCTGGTGCGCGCCGTCCCGGACGCCGACGCCCAGGCGCCGGTGTTCCGGGAGGGTGGGACCGTCCTGATCACCGGTGGTACCGGTGGGCTGGGTGCACTGACCGCCCGTCACTTGGTCGCCGAGCACGGGGTGCGGAGCCTGGTGCTGGTCGGACGTCGGGGTGCTGATGCTCCGGGGGCTGGTGAGCTGGCTGCGGAGCTCGAGGCTGCGGGTGCGGCTGTGGTGCTTGCGGCCTGTGATGTCGCCGACCGGGAGGCCGTGGCGGCGCTGCTCGCCGAGCACCCCGTTACCGCTGTGTTCCATGCGGCGGGTGTGGTCGACGATGCGACGATCGGCTCGCTGAGCGCGGAGCGCGTGGCCAAGGTTCTCGCGCCCAAGGCCGATGCCGCCCGGCACCTCCACGAGCTGACCGCCGGGCAGGAGTTGGACGCGTTCGTGCTGTTCTCCTCCGCCGCCGGTGTACTCGGCGGGCCCGGCCAGGGCGCGTACGCCGCGGCCAACGCCTACCTCGACGGACTCGCCGCCCACCGGCGGGCCCACGGCCTGCCCGGGCTGTCCCTGGCCTGGGGCCTGTGGTCCCCCGAGGCCGGCGGCATGGGCGCGGAGCTCGCCGAGGCCGACATCCGGCGCATGGCCCGCTCCGGGGTCCGCCCCCTGGGCACGGAGGAAGGCCTCGGCCTGCTCGACGCCGCCCCGGCCACCGGACGGGCCCTGCTCGTCCCGGCCGGCCTCGATGCCGGCGCCCTCGCGGGCGCCGCGGGCGAAGGCGGCGTACCGGCCCTGCTGAAGCTGCTGGTACGCGGCACCCCGGTCCGGCGGTCCACGGCCGCCGCCGGCGGCAGCGGCCCGGCGGGCGGCTCCGACCTGGCGGCCCGACTGGCCGCCCTGCCGGCCGCCGACCGGCAGCGCACCGTACTGGACCTGGTCAGCAAGGAAGCGGCCGCCGTCCTCAACCTGGGCAGCGCCCACGACGTGGTGCCGGACAAGCCGTTCAAGGACTTCGGGTTCGACTCGCTGACCGCGGTCGAATTCCGCAACCGCCTGGGTGCGGCCGCCGGTCTCCGGCTGCCCGCCACCGTGGTCTTCGACCACCCGACCCCCCGGGAACTGGCCGCCTTCGTCCTGGCGGAGGTGGCACCCGAGAGCGATGCCGGGGCCGGGGACTACGAGGAGAGCGTGCGGGCCTCGCTGCTCTCCATCCCGCTGTCCCGACTGCGGGACTCCGGACTCCTGGAGACGCTGCTCGAACTGGCGGGCCACCGGCCCGACGGCGCCGGGCCGTCCCCGGAGGACGGGGACCCGGCGGCCGACGCGGGCGAACTGATCGACGAGATGGATGCAGAGCGCCTCATCGCGATGGCACTCGAAGGATCTGACTTCTGATGACTTCCGATGACGCGGATTGGGTGGGGTAAAGGTGTCTGCACCGAACGAAAAGATCGTCGAGGCTCTGCGTGCCTCCCTCAAGGAGACCGAGCGCCTGCGCGAGCAGAACCGCAAGCTGGCCGGCGCGGCACACGAGCCGATCGCCATCGTCGGCATGGCCTGCCGCTATCCGGGCGGCGTGACGTCCCCGGACGAGCTGTGGCAGCTGCTCGCAGCGGGCGGGGACGGGGTCTCCGCCTTCCCCGAGGACCGAGGCTGGGACACCGAGGGCATCTACGACCCCGACCCGGACGCGGCAGGCAAGACCTACTCCCGCCACGGCGGGTTCCTCGACCGGGCCGCGGACTTCGACCCCGCGTTCTTCGGGATCAGCCCGCGCGAGGCCCTCGCCATGGACCCGCAGCACCGGCTGCTGCTGGAGACCTCCTGGGAGGCCTTCGAGCGGGCCGGCATCGACCCGGCGAGCGCCCGCGGCCGGTCGACCGGCGTCTTCGCCGGTGTCATGTACGGCGACTACAGCGAGGTGCTCGCCAACGCCACCGACGAGGTCGAGGGCTTCCTCGGCGTCGGCGGCAGCATCGCCTCCGGCCGCGTCGCGTACTCCTTCGGCTTCGAGGGCCCGGCCGTCACCGTCGACACCGCCTGCTCCTCCTCGCTGGTCGCCGTCCACCTCGCCGCGCAGGCCCTGCGCAGCGGTGAGTGCTCGCTGGCGCTGGCCGGCGGCGTCACCGTGATGGCCACCCCCGACACGTTCATCGACTTCAGCCGGCAGCGGGGCCTGGCCCCCGACGGCCGCTGCAAGCCGTTCGCCGAGGCCGCCGACGGCACCGGCTGGGGCGAGGGCGCCGGCATGCTCCTGCTGGAGAAGCTGTCGGACGCGCGGAAGAACGGGCACCGGGTGCTCGCCGTCGTACGCGGCTCCGCCATCAACCAGGACGGCGCCAGCAACGGGCTCACCGCGCCCAACGGCCCCGCCCAGCAGCGGGTCATCCGCCAGGCCCTGGCCGGGGCGCGGATCTCCGCCGCCCAGGTCGACGCGGTCGAGGCGCACGGCACCGGCACGAAGCTCGGCGACCCCATCGAGGCGCAGGCGCTGCTCGCCACCTACGGCCAGGACCGGGCCGATGACCAGCCGCTGTGGCTGGGGTCGGTCAAGTCCAACCTGGGTCACACGCAGGCCGCCGCCGGTGTCGCGGGCATCATCAAGATGGTCCTCGCGCTCCACCACGAGGAGCTGCCGCGCACCCTGCACGTGGACGCGCCCAGCAGCCACGTCGACTGGGAGGCCGGCGCCGTCCAACTCCTCACCGAGGCCCGGCCGTGGCCGGCCGGTGAGCGGACCCGCCGCGCCGGTGTCTCCTCCTTCGGCATCAGCGGTACGAACGCCCACGTCATCGTGGAGGAAGCCCCGGCCGAGGAGACGGAGGCCGCCGATGCGGCCTCGCCCGCCGTCCTGCCGGTGGTGCCGTGGCTGGTCTCCGCGAAGAGCGCCGAGGCGCTGCGCGAGCAGGCTGCGCGGCTGCGCGCATTCGTGGCCGCACGGCCCGAGCTCGACCCGACCGCCCTGGGCCTGACCCTGGCCACGCAGCGGGCCGCGTTCACCCACCGCGCCGCCGTCGTGGCCGAGGACCGGGAGGCGCTGCTGTCCGGGCTGGACGCCATCGCAGCGGGCCAGAGCCCGTTCCAGGCGATGGCTCCGGCCGGGGGCGGGGCGCTGACCGCGTTCCTGTTCACGGGGCAGGGCAGCCAGCGGGCCGGGATGGGGCGCGAGCTGTATGCGCAGTACCCCGTCTTCGCGGCTGCGCTGGACGAGGTGTGCGCCGCGCTGGACGCGCACCTGGAGCGGCCGTTGAAGGAGGTGCTGTTCGACGAGGACGCCACCGACCTCAACCGGACCGAGTACACGCAGCCTGCACTCTTCGCGATCGAGGTCGCGCTGTACCGGCTCGTGGAGGCGTGGGGCGTGCGGGCCGATGCGCTTGCCGGGCATTCGATCGGTGAGCTGGCTGCCGCGCATGTGGCCGGCCTGTGGTCCCTTGAGGACGCCGCCAGGCTGGTCGCCGCTCGCGGTCGTCTGATGCAGGCGCTGCCCGAGGGCGGGGCCATGGCCGCGGTCCAGGCCACCGAGGAGGAAGTGCGCGCCGTTCTGACGGAGGGCGTTGGCATTGCCGCCGTCAACGGGCCGACTTCGCTGGTTGTGTCGGGTGCCGAAGCCGCCGTCGAGACGGTCGTTGCGCACTTCGCGGAGGCCGGGCGGAAGACCAAGCGGCTGGTGGTCAGCCATGCGTTCCACTCGCCGCTGATGGAGCCGATGCTCGACGAGTTCCGCGAGGTGGCGGCCGGGCTGGCGTACTCCGAGCCGCAGCTGGCCATCGTCTCCACGCTGACCGGGCAGGCCGCCTCCTACGAGGAGCTGTCCGACCCGCAGTACTGGGTGCGGCACGTCCGCGAGGCCGTCCGTTTCGCGGATGCCGTGAACACGCTCCAAGGTCAGGGCGTCACCACCTTCTTCGAGCTCGGCCCGGACGCGGTGCTCACCGCCATGGCCGGCGAGTCCCTCGACGCGGGCGCCACCGCCGTCCCGGCCGTGCGCCGCGACCGCTCCGAGGCGCAGGGCCTGACCGAGGCCGTCACGCGGCTCCACCTGCACGGCACCGCCGTCAACTGGCCCGCCTTCTACGGGGACACCTCCGTGCAGCCGGTCGCGGGGCTGCCCACGTACGCCTTCCAGAACCGGCGGTACTGGCCGCGCACCTCCCCGCTGCGGGCGGGTGACGCGGGCGCCCACGGCCTGCGGACCGCCGGGCACCCGCTGCTCTCCGTAGCCATCGCCCTGCCCGACTCCGATGCCGTCGTGCTCACCGGCCGCCTGGCCCTGACCACGCACCCGTGGCTCGCCGACCACGCCGTCGCCGGGACCGTCATCGTCCCCGGCGCCGCCCTCGTGGACATCGCCGTCCGCGCCGGCGACCAGGTCGGCTGCGGTGTCGTACAGGACCTCACGCTCCAGGCCCCGCTGGTCCTGGGCGAGCAGGGTGCCGCCGTACTGCGCGTGATGGTCGGCGAGGCCGACGGGCAGGGCGTGCGGCCCGTGACCATTTTTTCTCAAGCAGAGGGCGCCTCGCGGGCCGAGGACGCGCTCGACGACGAGCCGTGGACCTGCCACGCCGACGGCACCCTCGCCCCGGCGGGCGCCCGTCCCGCCTTCGACTTCACCGCGTGGCCGCCGGCGGGCGCCGAGTCCGTCGACGTCGGCTCCCTGTACGGCGACCTCGCCGGCCTGGGCCTGGAGTACGGGCCGGTGTTCCAGGGCCTGCACGCCGCCTGGCGCCTCGGCGAGGACGTGTACGCCGAGGTCGCCCTGCCCGAGGGCAGCGACACCGGCGGCTTCGGCCTCCACCCGGCCCTGCTCGACGCCGCCCTGCACGCGCTCGGCCTCGGCTCGTTCGTGGCCGACGGCGAGGGCCCGCAGCTGCCGTTCGCGTGGAGCGACGTCAGCCTGCACGCGGCCGGGGCGCAGGCCCTGCGCGTGCGGGTGTCCCGGGCCGCCACCGGCTCCGGGGTGTCCCTGCAGCTCGCCGACGCCACCGGCGCCCCCGTCGCCGAGGTCGGCTCGCTCACCCTGCGGGCGCTGGCCACCGAGCAGTTCGCCGCCGGCGGCTCCGGTGCGGGCCGCCGCCACGAGTCGCTGTACCGGCTCGACTGGCCCCTCACCCCGGTCCCGGCCGCCGACACAGGCGCGGGCGGGTCCTTCACGTACGAGGTGCTCGGCGAGGACCCGTTCGGCCTGGCCGCGGCCCTCGCCGGGGCCGGCTCCCCGGCCGCCGCCGCGGGCGGCGCCGACCTCGCCTTCGCCACGTTCACCACCGCCGGACTCGACGCCCGCGACGCCGTACACGAGGCGCTCGCGCTGCTCCAGGAGTGGCTGGGCGCCGAGCACCCGGCCGGAGCCCGCCTCGTCCTCGTCACCGGGGGCGCCGTCGCTGCCGTCGCCGGGGACCGGCTGCCCGACCCGGCCGCCGCGGCCGTCGTCGGGCTGGCCCGCTCGGCGCAGTCCGAGCACCCCGAGCGGATCGTCCTCGTCGACCTCGACGACAGCCCGGCCTCCCTTCAGGCCCTGCCCGGCGCGCTCGCCGCCGGGGAGCCGCAGCTGGCGCTGCGCTCCGGCAGCCTCCACGCGGCCCGCCTCGTGCGCGCCGCCGACGACACGCTCACCCTGCCCGAGGGCGAGGCGCCGTGGCGGCTCGACTTCTCCGGCACCACCCTCGACAGCCTGTACGTGGCCGACTTCGCCGAGGCCGCCGAACCGCTGGCCCCCGGCCAGATCCGGGTCGCGCTGCGCGCCGCCGGCCTCAATTTCCGCGACGTGCTCAACGTGCTCGGCATGTACCCGGGCGACGCGGGCCGGCTCGGCCTCGAGGCCGCGGGCGTCGTCGTCGAGACCGGGCCGGGCGTGGACCGGTTCGCGGTCGGCGACCGGGTGATGGGCCTGTTCTCCGGGGCGTTCGGCCCGCTCGCCGTCGTCGACCACCGGCTGGTGTCGAAGATGCCGGCTGCGTGGACTTATCCCGAGGCCGCGGCCGCGCCGGTCGTCTACCTCACCGCCTACTACGCGCTCACCGACCTCGCCGGGCTGCGCGCCGGGGAGTCCATCCTCATCCACGCCGCCGCGGGCGGTGTCGGCACCGCCGCCGTCCAGCTCGCCCGGCACCTCGGCGCCGAGGTGTACGGCACGGCCAGCCCCGGCAAGTGGAACGCCGTCAAGGCCAATGGCGTGGACCCGGCGCGGATCGCGAACTCCCGCACCCTCGACTTCGAGCAGGAGTTCCTCGACGCCACCGGCGGCCGCGGCATGGACGTGGTCCTGGACTCCCTCGCCCGCGAGTTCGTCGACGCCTCGCTGCGGCTGCTGCCGCGCGGCGGCCGCTTCGTCGAGATGGGCAAGACCGACATCCGCGACGCGGACGAGGTCGCCGCCGCCCACCCGGGCGTCACCTACCGGGCGTTCGACGTCATGGACGCCGGCCCCGAGCGCATCCAGGAGATGTACGCGGCGCTGCTGGAGCTGTTCGACAGCGGAGCCCTCGCCCCGCTGCCCGTCACCGCCTTCGACGTCCGCCAGGCCCCCGAGGCGTTCCGCCTCATCGGGCAGGCCAAGCACGTCGGCAAGCTGGTCCTGACCGTGCCCGCCCCGCTCGCCGCCGACGGCACCGTCCTGGTCACCGGCGCGACCGGCGCGCTCGGCGGGCTCGTCGCCAAGCACCTCGTCACCCGGTACGGGGCCGGCCGGCTGCTGCTCGCCAGCCGCCGCGGCGCCGCCGCGCCGGGCGCAGCCGAACTCGTCGCCGAGCTCGCCGGCCTCGGCGCCACCGCCGAGGTGGTCGCCTGCGACGCCGCCGACCGTCAGGCGCTGGCCGCGACGCTCGCCGCGATCGACCCGGCGCACCCGCTGACCGCGGTCGTGCACGTCGCCGGCGTCCTCGACGACGGCGTCCTGGAAGCCCTCACCCCCGAGCGGCTGGACCGCGTCCTCGCCCCCAAGGTGGAGGCGGCCCGCAACCTGCACGAGCTGACCCGGCTCGCCGACCTGTCGGCGTTCGTGCTGTTCTCCTCCGCGGCCGGTGTCTTCGGCAACGCCGGACAGGCCAACTACGCCGCCGCCAACGCCTACCTCGACGCGCTCGCCGCGCACCGCCGCGCCCAGGGCCTGCCCGGCCAGTCGCTGGCCTGGGGCCTGTGGGCCGCCGAGGGCGGCGGCATGGCCGACACCCTCGACGAGGCCGAGCGGTCCCGCCTGGCCCGCTCCGGATCCGCCGCCCTCACCGCGGAGACCGGCCTCGCCCTGTACGACACGGCCGCCTCCTTGTCGGACGCGGCGCTCGTCCCGATCGTGCTGGACCTGCCCGCCTCCGCCGCCCCCGAGGAGGTCCCGCCGCTGCTGCGGGCCCTCGTACGCACCCCCGCCCGGCGCACCGCGCGCAGCGCCCCGAAGGCCGACACCGGCCTGCTCGCGGCGCAGCTCGCCCAGGTCGGCCCGGCCGAGCAGTACGAGCAGCTCCTCACCCTGGTCCGGGCCAGTGCGGCGGCCGTCCTCGGCCACGCCGGACCCGAGGCGGTCGACCCGGCGCTCGCCTTCAAGGACCTCGGCTTCGACTCGCTGACCGGCGTGGAGTTCCGCAACCGGCTCGGCGCGGCCTGCGGGCTGCGGCTGCCGGCCACGCTCGTCTTCGACTACCCGGCGCCCGACGTGCTCGCCACGTTCCTGCGTGACGAACTGTGCGGGCAGAGCGGTCCCGTCGCGGCCGACGGCCGCGGCCCGGCCGCCGCAGCCGACGAGCCGATCGCGATCGTCTCCATGGCCTGCCGGTTCCCCGGCGGCGTCCGCTCGCCCGAGGACCTGTGGAAGCTGCTGGCCGGCCGCGGCGACGCCATGGGCGCCATGCCCACCGACCGCGGCTGGGACCTGGAGGCGCTCGTCGACCCGACCGCCACCCGGCCCGGCACCACCTACACCGACCAGGGCGGCTTCCTGCCCGACGCCCCGCTGTTCGACGCCACGTTCTTCGGGATCAGCCCGCGCGAGGCCCTCGCCATGGACCCGCAGCAGCGCCTGCTGCTGGAGACCTCCTGGGAGGCCCTGGAGCGCGCCGGCTTCGACCCGTACACGCTGCGCGGCAGCTCCACCGGCGTCTTCGCCGGCCTGATCTACCACGACTACGGAAACGGCTCCGGCTACGCCAACCTGCCCGACGGCGTCGAGGGCTTCCTCGGCACCGGCACCTCCGGCGGTGTCGCCTCCGGCCGCATCTCCTACGTGCTCGGCCTGGAGGGCCCTGCCGTCACCGTCGACACGGCCTGCTCCTCCTCGCTGGTCGCCCTGCACATGGCCGTCCAGGCCCTGCAGCGCGGCGAGTGCGACCTCGCGCTGGCCGGCGGTGTCACCGTCATGGCCAGCCCCGACACCTTCGTCGACTTCAGCCGCCAGCGCGGCCTCGCCGCCGACGGCCGCTGCAAGGCCTTCGCCGAGTCCGCCGACGGCACCGGCTGGGCCGAGGGCGTCGGCATGGTCCTCGTCGAGCGGCTCTCCGACGCACAGCGCAACGGGCACGACGTCCTCGCCGTGGTCCGCGGCTCCGCCCTCAACCAGGACGGCGCCAGCAACGGCCTGACCGCCCCCAACGGGCCCTCCCAGCAGCGGGTCATCCGCCAGGCCCTGGCCGCGGCCGGCCTGACCACCGGCGACGTCGACGCCGTCGAGGCGCACGGCACCGGCACCAGGCTCGGCGACCCGATCGAGGCGCAGGCGCTGATCGCCACGTACGGGCAGGACCGGCCCGAGGACCGGCCGCTGTGGCTGGGCTCGGTCAAGTCCAACCTCGGCCACACCCAGGCGGCGGCCGGCATCGCCGGCGTCATCAAGATGGTCGAGGCCCTCGGCCACGAGGAACTGCCCGCCACCCTCCACGTGGACGAGGCCAGCTCCCACATCGACTGGGCGGCCGGCTCCGTCGAACTGCTCACCGAGGCCCGGCCCTGGCCGCGCAGCGAGGACGCGGTGCGCCGCGCCGGCGTCTCCGCCTTCGGCTTCAGCGGGACCAACGCCCACGTCATCCTGGAGGAGGCCCCGGCCCCGGCCCCGGTCGCCGAGACCCCTGCCGATGGCGTCCAGGACGGCGACGGCGACGGCGCCGCGGACGGGCCGGCCCTGTGGCTGGTCACCGGCCGCACCGAGCAGGCCCTGCGCGAGCAGGCCCGCCGGCTGCACGACCGGCTCGCCGCCGCGCCGACCGCGTACGCCCCGGCCGCCGTCGGGCGCGCGCTGGCCACCACCCGCAGCCACTTCGAGCACCGGGCCGTCCTCGTCGGCGAGGACACCGAGGCCCTGATGGCGGCCCTCGAAGGGACCGCCGCGGGGACCCCGGCCGCCGGCGCCGAGGAGGGTCTTACCATCCCGCCCGGCAAGACCGTCTTCGTCTTCCCCGGCCAGGGCTCCCAGTGGGTCGGCATGGCCCGCGAACTCCTGGAAACCTCCCCGGTCTTCGCCGACCGGCTCACCGCCTGCGCCGAAGCCGTCGACGCGTACACCGACTGGTCGCTGCTCGACGTGCTGCGCGGCGCCGACGGGGCCCCCGGCCTCGACCGCGTCGACGTGGTGCAGCCCGCCCTGTGGGCCGTCATGGTCTCCCTGGCCGCGCTGTGGGAGTCCCTCGGCGTGGTCCCGGCCGCCGTCGTCGGCCACTCCCAAGGCGAGATCGCCGCCGCCTGCGTGGCCGGCGCCCTCACCCTGGAGGACGCCGCCCGCGTCGTCGCCCTGCGCAGCCGGGCCCTGATCCGGCTCGCCGGCACCGGCGGCATGGTCTCCGTACCGCTGTCCGCCGCCGACACCGAGGCCCTGCTCGCCGCCTGGCCCGGGCAGATCTCCGTCGCCGCGCTCAACGGGCCCGCCTCCACCGTGGTCTCCGGAGACCCCGACGCCCTCGAGGCGCTGGTCGCCGCCTGCGAGCAGCGCGGGATCCGGGCCCGCCGCATCGACGTGGACTACGCCTCCCACTCGGCGCACGTGGAGTCCCTGCGCGAGGAGCTCGCGGAGCTGCTGGCTCCCGTACGGCCCCGCGCGGGCCGGATCCCGCTGCACTCCACCCTCCACGACCGGCTCGTCGACGGCAGCGGCATGGACGGCGCCTACTGGTACGAGAACCTGCGCCACACCGTCCGCTTCGAACCGGCCGTTCGGGCCCTCGCCGAGAGCGGGCACACCGTCTTCGTCGAGTGCAGCCCCCACCCGGTGCTGACCGTCGGCGTCCAGGACACCCTGGCCGACGCCGGGCACGCCGAGGACACCGTCACCACCGGCACCCTGCGCCGCGACCAGGGCGACCGCACCCGGGTCCTGGCCTCCCTCGGCCGGCTCGTCGCGCACGGCGTCCGCCCCGACTGGGCGGCCGTCCTGCCGGCCCCCGCGCCCGGCGCGGCGCGCGTCCCGCTGCCCACCTACCCCTTCCAGGGCGAGCGGTACTGGCTGGAGCCCACCGCCGCCGGCGCGGCCGACCCGGCCGCCGTCGGCCAGCGCGACGCCGCCCACCCGCTGCTCGGCGCGGCCGTCGCCCTGCCCGACCGGGACGGACTGCTCCTGACGGGCCGTCTGTCGCTCGCCGCCCAGCCCTGGCTGGCCGACCACGCCGTCGGCGGGATCGTCCTCGTCCCGGGCACCGCCCTGGTCGAACTGGCCGGGTACGCGGGCGACGAGGCGGGCTGCGGCCACCTCGCCGACCTCACCCTGGAGGCCCCGCTCGTCCTGGCCGAACACGGCGAGGTCCAGCTGCGCGTCCTCGTGGACGCGCCCGCCGCCGACGGGGCCCGCCCCGTCCACGTCTGGTCCCGCGCCCACGACGCCGAGCCCGACGACCCGTGGACGCGGCACGCCACCGGCTGGGTCGGCGACCGGGCGGCCGCGCCCGCCGCCGACCTCACCCAGTGGCCGCCGCCCGGCGCCGAGCCCGTCGACACCGACGGCCTCTACACCGGCCTGGCCGCCCTCGGCCTCGACTACGGCCCGCTCTTCCGGGGCCTGCGCACCGCCTGGCGCGGCGGGGACGGCTCCCTGTACGCCGACATCGCGCTCCCGCTCGACGCGGCCCCCGCAGCCGCCGACTACGGGCTGCACCCGGCGCTGCTCGACGCCGCCCTGCACGGCATCGCCCTCGGCTCCTTCGTCACCGCCGAGGAGGGCGAGGCCCCCGGACCGTGGCTGCCGTTCTCCTTCTCCGGGGTCACCCTGCACAGCAGCGGCGCCGGCGCCCTGCGCATCCGGATCGCCGCGGCGGGAGGGGAATCGGTCACGCTCAGCGCCGCCGACGCCCAGGGCAACCCGGTCGCCACCATCGACGCCCTCCAGCTGCGCCGGCTGCCCGCCGACGCGCTGGCCAAGCTGGCCGCCGACACCGGCAGCCCGTACCGCGACAGCCTGTTCGCGCTGTCCTGGACGCCGGTGGCCACCGACCCGGACACCGCAGTGCCGGACGACTGGGCCGTCTTCGGCGACGACCCGCTGTTCCCGGGCCTGCCGGAGATCTACGGCACCGACGAGCTCGACGGCGTCGGCACCGTCCTGACCCCGGTGCACTGGCAGTCCGGCATCGAGGACACCGTCATGCAGACCCTGGGCGACCTCCAGGTCTGGCTCGCCGACCCGCGCACCGACACGGCCCGCCTGGTCGTCGTCACCCGCGGCGCCGTCGCCACCGGGCCCGGAGAGGACATCGCCGACCTCGCCCAGGCCGCCGTGCACGGCCTCGTGCGCGCCGCCCAGTCCGAGAGCCCCGGCCGGATCGTCCTCGCCGACATCGGCACCGACGTCCCCGACGCGGGCCTGCTCGCCGCCGCCCTGGCGACCGGGGAGCCCGAGTTCGCGCTGCGCGACGGCGCCGTCCTCGTACCGCGGCTGACGCGGGCCGAGGTGCCGGCCGCGCCGCAGGGCCCGGCGCCGCTGTGGCGGGAGGACGGCACCGTCCTGATCACCGGTGGTACCGGTGGGCTGGGTGCGCTGACCGCCCGTCATCTGGTGGCCGAGCACGGGGTGCGGAGCCTGGTGCTGGTCGGGCGTCGGGGCGCCGAGGCTCCGGGGGCCCGTGAGCTGGCTGCGGAGCTCGAGGCCGCGGGGGCGTCGTCCGTGGTGCTGGCGGCCTGTGATGTGGCCGACCGGGATGCTGTTGCGGCGCTGCTGGCCGAGCACCAGGTGAGTGCCGTGGTGCACGCGGCCGGTGTGCTCGACGACGCCACCCTGGGCCGGCTCACCCCCGAGAAGCTCGCCGCCGTCCTCGCCCCCAAGGCCGAGGCCGCGCAGCACCTGCACGAGCTGACCGCCGGGCTGGACCTGGACGCGTTCGTCCTGTTCTCCTCCTCCGCGGGCGTCTTCGGCAATGCCGGCCAGGCCAACTACGCCGCCGCGAACGCCTACCTCGACGCCCTCGCCGCCCACCGCCGGGCCACCGGCCTGCCGGGCCTGTCCCTGGCCTGGGGGCTGTGGGCCGAGCCCAGCGGGATGACCGGGCACCTCGACGACGCCGACCGGGCCCGCCTGGCCCGCTCCGGCATCCGCCCGCTCACCCCCGAGCAGGGGCTGGAGCTGCTCTCCGCCACGCTGGCCGCCGCCCAGGGGGCCGGGGACGCCGCCGATCCGCTGCTCGTGCCGATCGGGCTCAACACGGCCGCGCTGCGCGCCGCCGCGGACGGCAGCCCCGTACCGCACCTGCTGCGGTCCCTGGTGCGCGGGCCCGCCCGGCCCACCGCCCAGGCGGCGGCCGGTGCCGCGTCCGAGGCGGCGGCTGCCGGTGCGGCGGGGGATGCGCTGCGGGCCCGGCTCGCGGCGCTGCCGGCCGACGAGTGGGAGACCGTGCTGCTCGACCTCGTCCAGTCCTACGCCGCGGCGGTCCTCGGCTTCGCCGGAACCGCCGCGGTCGGACCCACCCGCTCCTTCAAGGAGCTCGGGTTCGACTCCCTGACCGCCGTCGAGTTCCGCAACCGGCTCGGCGCCGCGACCGGGGTGCGGCTGCCGGCCACCGCCGTGTTCGACCACCCGACGCCGCTGGCGCTGGCGCGCCTGCTGAACGGGGAGCTCGCGCCCGAGCAGAGCGATCCCGCTGCCGCGGTGCTGGCCGAGCTGGACCGGCTGGAGGGGTACCTGCCCGACGTGGCGCTGGACGACGACACCCATGCGGCTGTGTCCGGGCGGCTGGAGGATCTGCTGGCGCGGTTCCGCAGCCTGCGTGCCCCCGCTGGGTCCGGCGGCGGTTCCGCCTCGGTCGGCGAACGGCTGGAGGACGCCTCGGCCGATGAGGTCCTGTCGTTCATCAACGACGAGCTCGGCATCGGCTGAGCCGCGGCTTGGTACACGAGGCCCGGAGGGCCGGAGCAGCGACCCTGCTCCGGCCCTCCGGCCGTTCCGGGCCCCTGCGGGCCCGGCCGCTGCGCGGGGCCGCTCCCCGCCCCGCCCCTTCCCGAAACCGGGGCTCCGCCCCGGACCCGAAAGACCCGGGCGCTTCGCGCCCGGTGCGCTCAAACGCCGCGCGGGCTGGATTTGCCGCGCAGCGGTAGCTAACTCGCGCCGGGGCGCGGGCGTCAAAGGCGCACAGGC
>NZ_JBEYXK010000099.1:0-25150 GCF_040645035.1 Streptomyces sp. NPDC046876
CGCTTCGCGCCCGGTGCGCTCAAACGCCGCGCGGGCTGAATCAGCCCCGCCGGCGCTTGAGGCGCTGGGGGTACCCCCAGCGGTAGCCGGGGGAGGGTGCGGGGGCGGAGCCCCCGAGGGGGTGCGGGGCGCAGCCCCGCGGCGGGGGCCGGGGGCGCAGGCCCCGGTTTCGGGAAGGGGCGGGGTGGGGGAGGAAAACGGCGCAGCCGGGATCGGCAGGCGGGTGCCGTCCGGGAGGACCGCCGTGTGTGGCACCTCCGCGGCCGGGACCGGCGCCGAGTCGAACACCCCGTACGGCTGGGCCGCCCCGGGCGGGGCCGTCACGTGGAAGCCCGGGTAGCTGGCCAGGGCCAGTTCGATGGCCTGGGAAGTGAGGGCGCGGCCGATGCGGTCGGCGGAGGGGTCGCGGACCACCAGCCGCAGCAGGGCGCTCGCCGTCTCCTCGGTGTCGGCGTCGGGGTGGTCCGTGCGGGACAGGGTCCATTCCGCCTCCGCCACCTCCTCCAGGGCGCCGGCCAGTTGGGACTTCAGCAGGGCCGCCTTGGCCTCGATGTCCAGGCCCGTCAGGACGAAGACCACCTCGTTGCGCCAGCCGCCGATCCGGGTGACGCCCACCTTGAGGGTGTCGGGCGGCGGCTCGCCCACGACGCCGGTGACGGCGACCCGGTCCGGCCCTGCGTCGGCCAGGCGGACGGTGTCCAGGCGGGCCGTCACGTCGGGGCCGAGGTAGCGGGGCCCCTGCGTCTCGTAGAGGAGCTGGGCGGTGACCGTGCCCACCGACACCACCCCGCCCGTCCCCGGGTGCTTGGTGATGACGGCCGATCCGTCCTCGGAGATCTCCGCCAGGGGGAAGCCGGGGCGCCGGACGTCGTGGGCGGTGAAGAAGGAGTAGTTGCCGCCGGTGGCCTGCGACCCGCACTCCAGGACGTGCCCCGCGACCACGGCCCCGGCCAGCCTGTCCCAGTCGTCGTCCGCCCAGTCGAACCACCAGGCCGCCGGCCCGCTGACCAGGGCCGCATCGGTGACCCGGCCGGTGACGACCACGTCCGCGCCCGCCCGCAGGCAGGCCGCGATGCCGGCGCCGCCGAGGTAGGCGTTGGCGGTGAGCGCGCCGTCGCCGTACGGCATCAGGTCGTCGCCCTCCACGTGGGCGACCGCCACCGGCACACCGGTTTCGGCGGCCAGTTCGCGGATCGCGGCGGCCAGTCCCGCCGGGTTCAGCCCGCCGGCGTTCGCGACGATGCGGACGCCCCCCTCCTGGGCGAGCCCGAGGCCCTCCTCCAGCTGGCGCAGGAAGGTCTTCGCGTAGCCGGCGTCCGGGTCCTTCAGCCGGTCGCGGCCGAGGATCAGCATGGTCAGTTCGGCCAGGTAGTCGCCGGTCAGCACGTCCAGCGGGCCGCCGGTCAGCATCTCCCGTACGGCGTCGAAGCGGTCCCCGTAGAACCCGGACGCGTTGCCGATCCGCAGCGGGCGGCGCTCCGGCAGGCGCGTCACCGTGCGGTACCGGGGGCGCGGCCCTGGCCCGCCGGGCCGGCGAAGGCCTGGGCGATGTCCAGCCAGCGGTCGGCGTCGGGCCCGACCGCCGCCAGGGCCAGGTCGGCGCGGTGCGCGCGCTGCGTGACCAGCAGGCAGAAGTCGAGGGCCGGCCCGGTGATCCGCTGCTCCGCCTCCGCCGGCCCGTACGCCCACGGCTCCCCGCCGCCCGGCGGTACGAGCTCCACGCGGAACTCCGCGGCCGGCGCGGGCAGTCCCCGTACCGCGAACGCGTAGTCGCGGGCCCGCACCCCGATCCGGGCCACGTGCCGAAGCCGTGCGGTCGGCGTGCGGCGTACGCCCAGCGCGTCCGCGACGTCCTGGCCGTGCGCCCAGGTCTCCATCAGCCGGGCGCTCGCCATGGAGGCGGCCTTCATGGGCGGCCCGTACCAGGGGAAGCGGGCGTCGGGCGAGGCCGCCTCCAGGGCCTCACCGAGCTCGGCGCGGGTCTCCCGCCAGCGGGCCAGCAGCTCGGCGGGCGGGAGCGCCGCGCCCTCTTCGGCCCCTTCGTCCACGAAGCCCTCGGCGGCCTTGGCGGCCGCCTCCGCCATGCGGGCGAAGCCGGGGGCGTCGGTCAGGGAGGCCAGCGAGGCCCGGTCGGTCCAGTGCAGGTGGGCGATCTGGTGGGCGATGGTCCAGCGGGGCGCGGGGGTCGGCTTCGCCCAGCCGGCGTCGGGCAGGTCCCGTACGAGGGAGTCCAGTTCGAGGCTCTCCTCGCGCAGATCGGTGAAGACGGCGGTGGCTGCGGACGGATCGGGCACGGCGTGCTCTCCTCTCGGCGTGAGGGGAAGACTGGCACCCCGCCCCGAAACAATCAAGCATGCTTGCATGGTTTTCTTGCGAGGCGCTCCCTTCTCGCCACGTCTCCCAATCGGCGTGTGGGCGAAGGGATTTGGTGGCATCCGAGTCGACGGGCAGGTGCGGCGCCACCCCGCCCGCCGCGCCGCGGGAGGCGGTTTCGGCCGTACGTCGCGAAGCCGCGAAACGGCACCGGACACCGCCCCGATACTGAACGCTTCGCACGGGCCGCCGACGAAGAGGACGAACTGCCGTGGTCTCGAACCCCTCGAACGCCTCGAACGCCTCGTACCCCTCGCACGCCTGGAACACCTCGAGGGCCTTCTCCCTCCATCCCGAACTCGACGCGACCGCCCTCACCGCCTTCGTGTCCGCCCTGGAGAGCGGCGACGTCACGGGCCTGGCCCCCGCGCGGGCCGCACAGGTCGCCGACTCCCGGGCCGTCGCCGTCTTCGGCCGGATCAAGGTCGCCGGCGCCGACGGGGACCTGCTCGACGGCGCGCTGTGGCGGCACACCGGGAGCGGGCCGCGCCCGGTGATCGTGATGCCCTCGCCATGGACGGACCTCGGCTGGCTCCCGTACGCCGTCCAGGCCGCCGTGTGCGCGGCCCGCGGCTACAACGTCCTCGCCTACAGCGCCCGCGGCTTCGCCGGTTCCGAGGGCCAGGTCGAGGTGGCGGGCCCCCTCGACGTCGCCGACGGCAGCCGCGTCCTGGACCACCTCATCGAGCGGACCACCGGCCCGGTGACCCGGATCGGCTTCCTGGGCACCTCGTACGGCTCGGGCATCGGCCAGCTGGTCGCCGCGCACGACACCCGCGTCGACGCGGTCGTCGCGCTCAGCACCTGGGGCGACCTCGGCGAGGTCTTCCGGGAGAACCGGACCCGGCGCGTGGCCGCCGTGGAGGCGCTGCTGCGGGCGGCGGGGCGGGCGCGGCTGAGCCCGCAGACGCAGTCCGTGTTCGAGAACGTGCTCGCGGGCCGGGACGTCGAGGCGGCCCTGCGCTGGGCGGGGCAGCGCTCGCCGTTCGGGCAGGTCAAGGAGCTCAACCGGCGCCAGGTGCCGGTGTACTTCTCGCACGCCTGGCACGAGACGCTCTTCCCGGTCAACCAGACGCTGAAGATGTTCAACGAGCTCACCGGGCCCAAGCGGATCGACCTGTCCGTCGGCGACCACGGCGGGCCGGAGATGACTGGCCTGGCCGGCCTGCCCAACCGGATCTGGACCACCGCGCACCGCTGGCTCGACCACCACCTCAAGGGCGCCGACAACGGCATCCCCGACGAGGGTCAGGTGCTCGGCGAGGTGATGTGGGGCCGGACCCTGGAACCCCGCCCGACCTGGCACTCCGTCACCGAACACGTGCGCCGGCTGCACCTGGTGGACGGCGGGGAGCTCGCGGACGCGCCCGAGGCCGGCTGGAGCACGGGCGTGCTGTGCGGGGTGGACACGCCGGCGGTCGTCGCCGACGGGATCGTGCGGTCCGGGTACGACGAGATGGCGGGCCGCCCGAAGGCCTACCGGACCGGCGACATCGACCGCACCGTCGCCGCCGTGTGGACCGCGGACCCCGAACCGGAGACCGCCCGCCTGCGCGGCACCCCCCGGCTCCGCGTCACCTACCGGGCGGCGAACTCCGGGTCCACGTTCGTGGCGTACCTGCTGGACGTGGCGCCCGACGGCACGGGCCACCTGGTCACGCACGCCCCGTACTCCGACCTCCAGTCGCCGCCGGACAGCCTGGTCGCCGCGGACATCGAGCTCCAGGCGACCGCGTACGACGTCCCGCGCGGGCACCGCCTGATGCTGGTCATCGACGCCCGCGACCCCTTCTACGCGGACGCCAACCTCCCGCGCGCCACGCTGGCCTTCACCTCCCCGGATACGACCCCGTCGTACGTGGACCTGCCGCTGGGATAGCCCCGAGCCGGCTCCGGCCCCGGCTCACTTCACCCGCGACTGCCGCCGGGACTGGGAGCGGACCGCGCCCATGCTCGCCGCGATGACCAGGGCGATGGCCAGGGCGTCGAGGGCCGAAAGCGCCTGGCCGAGGACCAGGAAGCCGGCGGTGGCCGCGATCGCCGGCTCCAGGCTCATCAGGATCGCGAACGTCGGGGCGGGGAGGCGGCGCAGCGCCAGCAGTTCCAGGGTGTACGGAAGGACGGAGGACAGGACGGCGACGCCCACGCCGAGTACCAGCGTGCCGGGGACCAGGAGCGCGGAGCCGGCCTCGGCGATGCCGAGCGGGAGGGAGATCACCGCCGCGACGGCCATGGCCAGGGCCAGGCCGTCCGCCTGCGGGAAGCGGCGGCCCGTACGCGCGCTGAAGACGATGTACGCCGCCCACATCGCGCCCGCTCCGAGCGCGAAGGCCGCGCCGGCCGGGTCGAGGCCGCCGAAGCCGCCGCCTTCTCCGCCGTGGCCGGCGAGGAGGGCGACCCCGGCCAGGGCCAGCGCCGCCCACAGCAGGTTCACCAGGCGGCGCGACACGACCACGGACAGCACGAGCGGGCCGAGCACCTCCAGGGTGACGGCGGGGCCGAGCGGGATGCGGTCGATGGCCTGGTAGAAGAGGCCGTTCATGCCGGCCATCGCCACGCCGAAGGCGACGACGGTGCCCCAGTCGGCGCGTGAGTAGCCGCGGATGCGGGGGCGGCAGAGGAGCAGCAGCACCAGGGCGGCGGCGGCCAGGCGGAGCGTGACCACGCCGGCTGCGCCTGCCCGCGGCATGATCATGACGGCCAGGGCGGCGCCGAACTGCACCGAGATCCCGGCCGCGATGACGAGGGCGACGGGGCCGAGCCGACCGCCCCGGCCGACGTCCGATCCCGCGGTCGCGGCGGCGGCAACGGCGGCCTCGGGATCCGCTCCCGGGGTAGCGCCCCCTTGAGCGGGGGCGGGGGCGGGGGCGGTGGCAGGCGGTACGGGCATTTGTCCAGACTAAGCCGTACGTAAGGACCCCCGCACCGTGCCCTGCCTTACAGTCACGCCCCGCCGGAACGGTATCCCGGGGCCCCGCCCCCGAACCCCGCGCCTCAATCGCCGGCGGGGCTGAGGTTGCCTGGCCCCCGCCCCAGGCGCCAGGGAGGCCGGGTCTACCCGGCCTCCATCACCAGGCGCCGCCGAAGCCGCCTGGCCCCTGGGGCTCCGCCCCAGACCCCGCGCCTCAAACGCCGGCGAGGCTGAATTTGCCGGACCCAGGCGTCGGAAGGAGGCGGGTACCGGGCCCCGAGGTCCGCCCGCGCTCCTTTCGAAGCCGGGGGCCGAGAAATCCAGCCTCGCCGGCGTTTGAGGCGCGGGTCCGGGCGGCGCCCGGCACCGGGCGGAGCCCGGGTCCCACCACCCCACCCGCCACCTTTCCGAGCCGGGGCCCGGCAAATCCAGCCCCGCCGGCGATTGAGGCGCGGGTCCGGGCAGCGCCCGGTGACCGGCGGAGCCGGGTTTCGGCCATCAGGCCGCCAGCGTTCGGACCGGGGGCCGGCACATTCAGCCGCGCCGGCGATTGAGGCGGGTGGCTTCGGACAGGAGCTCGGCCAGGTGGCGGGGGCGGGTGTCGGACAGTTCGGCGATCTGCGTGCGGCAGGAGAAGCCGTCCGCCAGGACGACCGTTTCCGCCGGGGCCGCGCGCAGGGACGGCAGGAGTCGTTCCTCGGCGCAGGCCACCGACACCGCATGGTGCCCCGGCTCGAAGCCGAAGTTGCCGGCCAGGCCGCAGCAGCCGCCGCTGAGCCCGCCCGTCAGCCCGGCCCGCTCCCGCAGCCGGCGGTCCGCGGCGTCGCCGAGCACCGCGTGCTGGTGGCAGTGGGTCTGGCCGGCCACCGGCCGGTCCACGCGGGGCGGCTGCCAGTGCGGGGCGTACTCCTCCAGCGCCTCGGCAAAGGTGCGGACGGCGGCCGCGAGCCGGGCGGCCCGCGGATCGTCCGGCAGCAGCGCCGGCAGGTCGGCCCGCAGGGCCGCGGCGCAGCTGGGTTCGAGGACGACGACGGGGGCGTCCGCGTCGCCCAGGGCGTCGAGGGTCCGGCGCACGGTGGCGCGGGCCCGGTCGAGCCGCCCGGTGGAGAGGTACGTCAGCCCGCAGCACACCCGCCCGCCCGGCAGCCCGACCCGCAGCCCGGCGTCCTCCAGCACCTCCACGGCCGCCCGCCCCACCTGCGGGGCCAGGAACTCCGTGAAGGTGTCGGGCCAGAGGAGCACCTCGGGCCCGGCCGGGACCGCCGGGACCGCCGCCCCGCGGGCTCGCCACCAGGCGGTGAACCGCTCCGGCGACAGCCGCGGCAGCCGACGGGCCGGGTCCAGGCCCGCCACCCGGGCCGCGAACGGGAGCCGGGCCAGGGCGTCGGCCGCGCGGGTCAGCCGCAGCGTCGCGAGCAGGTGGAGCCAGTCCGGCAGGCCGCCGAGGGTGTAGTGGGCCAGGGGCCGGATGCGGCCCGACCAGTGGCGGTGCAGGAACTCCGTCTTGTACGCCGCCATGTCCACCCCGACGGGGCAGTCGCTGCGGCAGCCCTTGCAGCCCAGGCACAGGTCCAGCGCCTCGGCGACCTCCGCCGAGCGCCAGCCGTCCCGCAGGACCTCCCCGGCCAGCATCTCGTGCAGCAGCCGGGCGCGCCCCCGCGTGGAGTGCCGCTCCTCCCCCGTGACCCGGTACGAGGGGCACATCACCCCCGGGTCGGACGGCGACGGCGACAGACCCGAGCGGCATTTCGCCACGCCCACGCAGCGGGCCACCTCCCCCGCCAGGCCCTCCCCCGCCAGCGCCTCCCCCTTCGGCAGCACCTCGAAGCGCAGGTTCTCGTCCAGCCGCGCCGGCCGCACCAGCATCCCCGGGTTCATCCCGCCCCGCGGATCCCACGAGTCCTTGTACGCCTCGAACAGCGCGATCACCCGCGGCCCGTACATCCGCGGCAGCAGCTCCGCCCGCGCCTGCCCGTCGCCGTGCTCCCCGGACAGCGAGCCCCCGTGCGCCGCGACCAGGTCGGCGAGCTCCTGCGAGAAGGCCCGGAAGCGGGCCACGCCGGGCGCCGTGACGAGGTCGAAGTCGATCCGTACGTGTACGCAGCCCTCGCCGAAGTGCCCGTACGGGGTGCCCCGCAGCCCGTGCGCCGCCAGCAGCGCGCGGAACTCCCGCAGGTACGCCCCCAGCCGCGCGGGCGGCACCGCGCAGTCCTCCCATCCGGGCCAGGCCATGCCCCCGTCCGGGGTCCGGGTCGCGGTGCCGGCCGCGTCCTCCCGGATCCGCCACAGCGCCCGCTGCGCCGCCGGGTCGGTGACCACCACCGCGTCGAGGGCGTCCGCGACCCGTACCAGCCCCCGCGCCGCGCCCTCGTCCCGCATCTCCGCGAACAGCCAGGCCCGGCCCCGCGGCAGGTCCGCCGCCGCGCCGCGGACCAGGTCCTCGGCCATGCCCTCCACCGTCAGCGGCCGCAGCGGGAGCAGGCCCGCGGCCGCGTCCGCCGCCGCGCTCTCGTCGGCGTACCCGAGGACCGCGAGGGCCGGCGCGCGCGGCGCCTCGACCAGCCGGACCACCGCCTCGGTGACGACGCCGAGGGTGCCTTCGCTGCCGCAGAAGGCGCGGGCGAGCTGCACGCCCCGCTCGGGCAGCAGCGCGTCCAGGCCGCCGTACCCGGAGATCCGCCTCGAGAAGCCGCCGCTGGGGGCCGGACCGGTGGCGGCCGGCCCCATCCCCGTGCGCAGTACCTCCAGGTTCGCGGCCACCAGCTCCCGCAGCCCGGCCGGCGCCCCGTCCCACCCGGTCCCGATCCGGTGCACCCCGCCCCCGTACGCGACCACCTCCAGCTCGGCGACGTTGTCGGCGGTGGTGCCCCAGGCCACCGAGTGGGCGCCGCACGCGTTGTTGCCGATCATGCCGCCGAGGGTGCAGCGGGAGTGGGTGGCGGGGTCCGGCCCGAAGGCGAGCCCGTGGCGTCGCGCCGCCTCCCGCAGCCGGTCGAGGACCAGGCCCGGCTGGACGACGGCGGTGCGGGCCCCGGGGTCCAGGGACACCAGGGCGTTCATGTGGCGGGTGAGGTCCAGCACCACGCCCGTCCCGGTGGCCTGCCCCGCGATGGAAGTGCCCCCGCCGCGCGGGACGACCGGCACCCCGGCGGCGGCGCAGATCCGCAGGGCGGCCGCGACGTCCCCGGCGTCGCGCGGGGCGACCACCCCGACCGGCACGCGCCGGTAGTTGGAGGCGTCCATGGTCACCAGGGCCCGCGCCGCGGCCCCGAAGTCCACCTCCCCGCGCAGTGCGTCCCGCAATGTCCGTTCGAGTTCCCCGGATGCACTCACGCGCCCCACCTTCCCACCAGCGACGTTCGTCTCACCGGGTGGACGCGCCTCCGGCACCGGGTCCCCGACCGGATACGCTCCGCTCGTGGCTGAGATCCAGATTCCCGCTGACATCAAGCCCGCCGACGGACGCTTCGGCGCGGGCCCCTCCAAGGTGCGGACCGAGGCGCTGGACGCCCTCGCCGCCACCGGTACCTCCCTGCTCGGAACCTCGCACCGCCAGGCCCCGGTCAAGAACCTGGTCGGCTCGGTGCGCCAGGGCATCCGGGACCTGTTCTCGCTGCCCGAGGGCTACGAGGTGATCCTGGGCAACGGCGGCTCCACCGCCTTCTGGGACGTCGCGACCGCCGGCCTGATCGAGCGCAAGTCCCAGCACCTGACCTTCGGCGAGTTCTCGTCGAAGTTCGCCAAGGCCGCGAAGCTCGCGCCGTGGCTGGACGAGCCGTCCGTGATCTCCTCCGAGCCGGGCACGCACCCCGAGCCGGTGGCCGAGGCGGGCGTGGACGTGTACGCGTACACCCACAACGAGACCTCGACGGGTGTCGCGGCGCCGATCAAGCGCGTCGCGGGCGCCGACGCCGGTTCGCTCGTCCTGGTGGACGCGACCTCGGGCGCCGGCGGCCTGCCGGTGGACATCACCGAGACCGACGTCTACTACTTCGCCCCGCAGAAGTCCTTCGCCTCCGAAGGCGGCCTGTGGCTCGCGGCGTTCTCCCCGGCGGCACTGGAGCGCGCGGCGCGCGTCCACGCGTCGGGCCGGCACATCCCGGAGTTCTTCTCGCTGCCGACGGCGATCGACAACTCGCTGAAGAACCAGACGTACAACACCCCGTCGCTGTCCACCCTCTTCCTGCTGGACCAGCAGCTGGAGTGGATCAACGGCCAGGGCGGCCTGGACTGGGCGACCGCCCGTACGGCGACCAGCGCGCGCACCCTGTACGGCTGGGCGGAGGCCTCGAAGTACGCCACCCCGTTCGTCGTGGACGCCGACAAGCGCTCGTCCGTCATCGGCACGATCGACTTCTCGGACGACGTCGACGCGGCGGCCGTCGCCAAGGTGCTGCGCGCCAACGGCATCGTGGACACCGAGCCGTACCGCAAGCTCGGCCGCAACCAGCTGCGCATCGCGATGTTCCCGGCGATCGACCCGGCGGACGTGCAGGCGCTGACGGCGTGCATCGACTACGTGATCGAGAAGCTCTGACCACACTTTCCCGTCTTCTCCCCCGAGCCCCCGGCGACCCCCGAGCCCCCGGCGACCCCCGCGTCGCCGGGGGCTCGGCACGTACGGGGCCGGCACGTGCGGGCCGGCCCCGTACGAGGGCGATACCCGCGGGGGCCGACACGTACGAGGACGACACACACAAGAAGGACCGTTTCCCCACCGACAGGCCCCCGCCGTGGTATTCGCCCACCTCACGGCCGGGGCACGGCACGCGATACCGTCGAGGTCTCGGCAATTCTTGGAGGAAGCGGCGTGAGCGTGCGAGTGACGGCTGCCCAGGGCGGCGCGGACCCCTTCGGCACGGCCCGGCTGCGGCGCGGGGTGCTCGACTCGTGGGGTGCGGGCCCGGCCCGCTTCCGCGAGGACGCCAACGCCGAGGAGGACCTGGCCCTCGGCGGCTACCGCGACCGCCTCGTGGTCGAACTGGCGCAGAACGCCGCCGACGCCGCGGCCCGCGCCCAGGCGCCCGGCCGGCTGCGGCTGACCCTGCACACCGACGTCGACGGCCGGGCCGTGCTCGCCGCCGCCAACACCGGCGCCCCGCTCGACGCCACCGGCGTGGAGTCGCTGAGCACCCTGCGCGCCTCCGCCAAGCGGGAGTCCACCGCCTCCGGCGACACCGTCGGCCGCTTCGGCGTCGGCTTCGCCGCCGTCCTCGCCGTCTCCGACGAGCCCGCCGTCCTCGGCCGGCACGGCGGCGTGCGCTGGTCCCTGGCCGAGGCCCGCGAACTGGCCGCCGAGGCCGCCCGGCACAGCCCCGGCCTCGGCGACGAACTGCGCCGCCGCGACGGCCACGTCCCGCTGCTGCGGCTCCCGCTGCCCGCCGAGGGCACCGCCCCCGAGGGCTACGACACCGTCGTCGTCCTCCCGCTGCGCGACGCCGCCGCCGAGGACCTGGCCGCGCGGCTGCTGGCCGGCATCGACGACGCGCTGCTGCTGACCCTGCCCGGGCTGCACGAGATCGTCATCGACACCCCGGCCGAAGGCACCCGGACCCTGCGCCGCGGCGCCGACGGCCCCCACACCGTCATCGAGGACTCCCGGGGGCAGACCCGCCGCTGGGCCACCGTCCGCCACAGCGGCCCCATCGAGCCCGCCCTCCTCGCCGACCGGCCGGTGGAGGAGCGGCTGCGGCCCACCTGGACGGTGTCCTGGGCCGTGCCCGTCGACGCCGAGGGCGCGCCCGTACCGCCCGCCACCGCCCCCGTCGTGCACGCCCCGACCCCGACCGACGAACCGCTGGGCATCCCCGCGCTGCTCATCGCGACCCTCCCCCTGGACACCGCCCGCCGCCACCCCGCGCCCGGGCCGCTGACCGACTTCCTCGTCGAGCGCGCCGCCGACGCGTACGCAGAACTGCTGGGCTCCTGGGAGCCGGTGAGCACCGCACTCGTCGACCTCGTACCCGGGCCGCTCGGCAAGGGCCCGCTCGACGGGGCCCTGCGCGCCGCCGTCCTGCAGCGGCTGCCCCGTACGGCCTTCCTCGCCCCGGCCGTCGTCCCGGCCGAGGACGAGCAGGAGCGCGCCGCCCTGCGCCCCTTCGAGGCCGAGGTCGTCGAGGGCGCCGGAGCCGACACCGTACGGGTGCTGGCCGAGGTGCTGCCGACCCTGCTGCCCGCCGGGCTCGAGCGCCGCCCCGAGCTGCGCACCCTCGGCGTGGGCCGGCTCCCGCTCGGCGACGCCATCGAGCGCATCGCCGGCATCGAGCGCACCCCCGAGTGGTGGCACCGCCTGTACGACACTCTCGCCGGGGTCGACCCGGACCGGCTGTCCGGGCTGCCCGTGCCGCTGGCCGACGGGCGCACCACCATCGGTCCCCGGCACGTCCTGCTGCCCGGCGCGGACACCCCCAAGGACCTGGCCCGGCTCGGCCTGAAGGTGGCCCACCCCGACGCCGCGCACCCGCTGCTGGAGCGGCTCGGCGCCCTGCCGGCCACGCCCCGCGCCGTGTTGACGACCCCGCAGGTGCGGGCCGCCGTGGCCGGCTCCCTCGACGCCGGCGAGGTGTGGGACGAGGACGCCCTCGACGCCGACGAGCTGGCCGAGATCGTCCTCGGCCTGGTCCGCGACGCCGACCTCGCCCCCGGCGACGAGCCGTGGCTCGGCGCGCTCGCCCTGCCCGACGAGGACGGCGAACTCGCCCCGGCCGGCGAGCTCCTGCTGCCCGGCTCCCCCCTCGCCTCGGTGATCCGCGAGGACGAGGTCCCGTACGTGGACGCCGAACTCGCCGCCCGCTGGGGCGCCCAGCCGCTGACCGCCTGCGGCGTGCTCGCCACCTTCCAGCTGGTCCGCGCCACCGACGTGGTCCTCGACCCGGACGAACTCGAGCCCCGCGACACCGACTACGCCGAGCCCGACGACGTCGGCCTGCTCGACGCCGTCGACGTGTGGTGCGAGGACGTCCTCGACCAGCTCCCGGACAGCCCGCTGCCGCCGGTCGCCACCGAGATCACCGCCGTGCGCGACCTCGACCTCGTCGACGACGACTGCTGGCCCCAGGCCCTCGCGATGCTCGCGCAGCCGCCGCTGCGCGACGCCCTGATCCAGCCCGTACGGGTCCTGCTGGCGGACGGCACCACGCAGTCCGTGCGCCCGTACACCGCCTGGTGGCTGCGCGACCACCCCGTGCTCGACGGCCGGCGCCCGGCCGGCCTGCGCTCGGCCGGCGGCGACCCGCTGCTGGCCGGGCTCTACACCTCGGCGGACGCCACCGGCTTCGAGGACGAGCAGGTCCTGCGCGCCCTCGGCGTACGCACCTCGGTCGCCGCCCTCCTCGACGAGCCCGGCGGCGCGGCCGAGCTCCTGGGCCGCCTCGCCGACCCCGATCGCGAGGTCACCGACCGCCAACTCCACGCCCTGTACGGGGCCCTGGCCGATCTGGACCCCGAGCAGGTCACCCTCCCCGACGAGCTGCGCGCCGTGGTCGACGGCGTGATCCGGGTCGTGGACGCGGCCGACGCGGTGATCGCGGACGCCCCGGACCTGCTCCCGCTGACCGCGGGGCTGCCCCTGCTGCCGGTGGCCCCGTCGCGGGCCGCGGACCTGGCGGACCTGCTCCAGGTCCGGCGGCTGTCGGAGACGGTCCCGGCGCAAGTCAGCACGCCCGGTGAGGAGCACGAGGTCCCGGAGTCGGTCCTGCTGCTGCTGGGCCCGGCGACCCCGCGCACGTACATCGAGCACGAGGAACTGGTCGCGGGCGGCGTCGAACTCGACTGGCGCCGCACCCCGGACGGCACCCTGCACGCCTCCACCCTGGAGGGCGTGGCCGCCGGCCTCGCCTGGTCGGCGGGCCAGTGGCCCCGCCGCTTCGAGGTGGCCGCCCTCCTGGAGGACCCGTCCCGCACGGCGGAACTGGCCCGCGACCGCTGGTTCGACTAGGCCGAGCTCGATCCCATCCCATCAGCAGAGCTAATGACCCCTGCATGATTCATCGTTGGACGTGATGACGGGCCGGGCAGCAGCATGAGGTGCGTGAACAGCACCGCACGCCGCAGCCCGGCCCGAACCCGTTTCCGCACCCTGCTCCGCGCCTGGCTCAGCGCATGCACCGTGCCCGCCGCCCACGCGAGCAGCCCCTTGGCCCACCCCGCCGACGCGGCCCTGACCGCGGCCCGGGTGGGCGATCGGGCCGCCTAAACGGGCTCGATGCGCACCGGGTGGCCTCCGAGGAGGCGCTTCATGTCGTCCGCATCGGACGTGAGGACATGGACGATGGCACCCGGGCCCGAGGCACGGAGGGCGATGGCCGCCAGCACGGCGTCGATGGCGTACTTGTGGCCGTGCAGGCCCGCTTCCTTCAGGAGCATGCGAGCCGTGGCGATCGTGTCGTCGTCGGTGTGCACGATGTCCACGCTGGACAGCATCCAGTTCCATGCTTCCTGACGGACGCCCGCTCTCGGGTCCCAGGCCTCCAGCGTGGTGAGCGCCGACGTCACCACTCGCATCTCGCGGTTGGGCGACCGCCTGATCATGGCGCGCACCGTGCGATCGCCTCGGGCGGCCTTGGAAAGCGCTTCGCAGTCGAGGACCAGCGTGCGCGGCCGCGGGGCCTCAGCCTGTTCCGTGCGCGGCGTCATGCGGCTGCCTTCCCCTCGAGGGGGTCCGCCACCTCTCGCTCTTGTCTCTGCTCTCTTTGCTCGTCGAACCAGGCGTCCATTTCATCCAAACGGGCCTCCGCGGCTCGAAGCTCTTCGGCAGTCAGCGGGCCGTACTCCTCGTCCAGGAAGTCGGAGAGCTTGGTCAGCTTGATCATGGCGATCTTGTGCTCGACGGCGTCCGTCACGAAGGCCGAGACGCCACGGGCATCGACGCTCGCCTTGATGTACTCCACGATCTCCTCAGGCAAGGAGATCGTGATCTTCTTCGTTGCCATAATTCGATTATGGCGCCGCCCGACGCGCGCAGTCGATCCCTCGAAAGGGTGATCCCAAAAGGTCCTGCCGGGCTACGCCGGGAAGCGGTGGTCCACCCAGCGGAAGGTGACTTCGATCAGGGCGGAGGCGGCCGCGGCGATGGCGACCGCCGCCCACGGCATCGGGGTGCCCACCAGCCTCAGCTGGAAGAAGTCCTGGAGCCACGGGACGGCCAGGACGACCAGGAAGGCCCCCGCCATCGCGCCGACCAGCACCAGCCGCCACCACGTGTACGGGCGGGCGATGATCGCCAGGACCCACATCGAGGTCAGGAACAGGGTCAGCGTCGCCGCGCTCGTCTCGGCCGGGAGGGAGTCGGGGCCGGTGTAGTGGTGGCGGGCCAGCAGGTACGTGACGAACGTGGCGACCGCGGCGATCACCCCGCCCGGGACCGCGTACCGCATCACCCGCCTCACGAAGTGCGGCCGCGCCCGCTCCTTGTTCGGGGCCAGGGCCAGGAAGAACGCCGGGACGCCGATGGTGAGGGTGGACAGCAGGGTCAGGTGGCGCGGCAGGAAGGGGTACTCCACCTGCCAGCAGACCACCAGGACCGCCAGCAGCACCGAGTAGACGGTCTTGGTGAGGAAGAGGGTGGCGACGCGGGTGATGTTGCCGATCACGCGGCGTCCCTCGGCGACCACCGAGGGGAGGGTGGCGAAGCTGTTGTCGAGCAGGACGATCTGCGCGACGGCCCGGGTGGCCTCCGAGCCCGAGCCCATCGAGACACCGATGTCGGCGTCCTTCAGGGCGAGGACGTCGTTGACGCCGTCGCCGGTCATCGCGACCGTGTGGCCGCGCGACTGCAGGGCGCCCACCATGTCCCGCTTCTGCTGCGGGCTGACCCGGCCGAAGACCGAGTTGCCGTCGAGGACCTCGGCCATGCCCGCCTGCTCGGCCGGCATCTTGCGCGCGTCGACGGTGTTCTCGGCACCGGGCAGGCCGAGCTTGCCGGCGACCGCGCCGACGGAGACCGCGTTGTCGCCGGAGATGACCTTCGCGTGGACCTTCTGGTCCGCGAAGTAGCGCAGCGTGTCGGCGGCCTCGGGGCGCAGCCGCTGCTCCAGCACGATCAGGGCGGTCGGGCGGGCCCCGGAGGCGACGGCCTCGTCGTCGAGCTCGCGGGCGGCGCGGGCCAGCAGCAGGACGCGCAGGCCCTGCTCGTTCAGCGCGTCGATCTCCTGCAGGGCCGGGTCGCCGGTCGGGAGCAGGACGTCGGGGGCGCCGAGCAGCCAGGTGGAGTTCTCGCCGTCGCCCTCGCTGAAGCTGGCCCCGCTGTACTTGCGGGCGGAGGAGAAGGGCAGGGACTCGGTGCAGCGCCAGTCCGCGCTGTCCGGGTAGGCGTCGATGATGGCCTGGAGGCTGGCGTTGGGGCGCGGATCGGACTCGCCGAGCGCCCCGAGGACCTTCTTGACGTGGGCGGGCTCCGCGCCGGCGAGCGGGCGGAGCTCGGTGACGTCCATGCCGCCCTCGGTGAGGGTGCCGGTCTTGTCGAGGCAGACGACGTCGACACGGGCGAGGCCCTCGATGGCGGGCAGCTCCTGCACGAGGCACTGTTTGCGGCCGAGCCGGACGACGCCGATCGCGAAGGCGACGGAGGTCAGCAGGACCAGGCCCTCGGGGATCATCGGGACGATGCCGCCGACGGTGCGGGCGATGGAGTCCTTGAGGTTGTTGTCCTTGACGACCAGCTGGCTGACGATGAGGCCGATGGAGGTCGGGATCATCATCCAGGTGACGTACTTGAGGATGGTGGAGATCCCGGAGCGCAGCTCGGAGTGGACGAGGGTGAAGCGGGTGGCCTCCTCGGCGAGCTGGGCGGCGTAGGCCTCGCGGCCGACCTTGGTGGCGGTGAACGCGCCGCCGCCGGCGACGACGAAGGAACCGGACATCACCGGGTCGCCGGGCCGTTTGAGGACGGGGTCGGCCTCGCCGGTGAGGAGGGACTCGTCGATCTCCAGGCCGTCGGCCTCGCCGACGACGCCGTCGACGACGACCTTGTCGCCAGGCCCCAGCTCGATGACGTCATCGAGGACGATCTCGGAGGTGGATATCTCGGCGGTGCGTCCGTCGCGGCGGACGCTCGGTCTGGCCTCGCCGATGACGGCCAGGCTGTCGAGGGTCTTCTTGGCGCGCAGCTCCTGGATGATGCCGATGCCGGTGTTGGCGAGGATGACGTAGCCGAAGAGGCTGTCCTGGAGCGGCGCGACGCACAGCATGACGACCCACAGCACGCCGATGATGGCGTTGAAGCGGGTGAAGACGTTGGCGCGGACGATGTCGGCGGTGGAGCGCGACGAGCGGACGGGCACGTCGTTGACGGCTCCGCGCGCGACGCGCTCGGCGACCTCGGCGGTGCTCAGACCGCGGGGCTCGAAACGGGGAGCGGGCGGGGCCACGGGGTGGACGGGGTCCAGCTCGGCGCCCGCGTCGATGTGGGCGCCCGCGGTGCCGGAACCGGGCGTGCCGGGACCGGCCGTGCCGGAACCCGCTGTGCCGGAGCCCGCCGTACCGGAGCCGCCGGCGCCGCCGTCACCGCGCGGCCCGGGCCCGTCGGATTCGGTCTCTGCCCGCTGCGTCATGCTTTCGACGGTAAAGCGGGTTCTGCCGCTTCACCCGCCGAGAAGAGTGAAGATCAGACTTCGGGATGACGGGATGAGGGAAATCCACCCCGGTCCCAGTGATCATTTCCGTCAGGGCGCCGGACGGGCGTCGGCGTCGGCCTCGGCCTGCGCCGCCGCGGCGTGCCGCTTGAGCGCGGCGTCGCGGCCGCGGACGTACCAGATGCCGATGAGGCCGAGCCCGCCGCCGGCCGCGCAGCACCAGACCCACCACAGCAGGTCCCGGTCGGCGAACCAGCCGTAGAAGGGCAGCTGGACGAGGAACAGGGCGAACCAGAGGATCGTGCCGCCGGTGACGGTCGCGACGACCGGGCCCTCCAGGGGTTCCGGCGCCTCGTGTTTCGCAGTCCATTTCGCCATGCCCACAAGTCTAGGCGGCCGAATTCGAGGTCTACGCGCGGAGATGGACGGGCTTTCGTTCATGTGTTCATACTGAAACGGTGTGGGCTCGGCCCATTTTCTCCGTATGAACCCCCCACCGCCCACGCAATGAGGACCGCATGAGCACGTCGGCCCCTGCCCCGGCCCCCGCGCCCGCCGCGCAGCCCCAGACTCCCGGGACGTCCGGCCTGGACCGCTTCTTCAAGATCTCCGAGCGCGGCTCCACCGTCGGCCGCGAGATCCGCGGCGGCTTCGCCACCTTCTTCGCGATGGCCTACATCATCGTGCTGAACCCGATCATCCTCGGCAGCGCGAAGGACATGTACGGCCACCAGCTCGACGGCGGCCAGCTGGTGACCGCCACCGTCCTGACGGCGGCCTTCACCACGCTCCTCATGGGCGTCATCGGCAACGTCCCGATCGCCCTCGCCGCCGGCCTCGGCGTCAACACCGTGGTCGCCCTCCAGCTCGCCCCGCGCATGAGCTGGCCCGACGCCATGGGCATGGTGGTGCTCGCCGGCTTCGTGGTGATGCTGCTCGTCGCCACCGGCCTGCGCGAGCGGGTCATGAACGCCGTGCCGCTGGGCCTGCGCAAGGGCATCGCGATCGGCATCGGCCTGTTCATCATGCTGATCGGCCTGGTCGACTCCGGCTTCGTCACCCGCATCCCGGACGCCGCGCACACCACGGTGCCGCTCCAGCTCGGGCTGAACGGCCACCTGCACGGCTGGCCGGTGCTGATCTTCATCGTCGGCGTGCTGCTGACGTTCACGCTGCTGATCCGCAAGACGCCCGGCGCGATCCTGATCTCCATCGTCGCGATGACCGTCGCCGCCCTCGTCGTCCAGCTGGTCGCCGACCTGCCGGACTCCGGCTGGGGCCTGACCGTGCCGAAGTGGCCCGGCAACCCGGTGGCCGCGCCCGACTTCGGGCTCGTCGGCCAGGTCAGCCCGTTCGGCGGCTTCGGCAAGGTCGGCGTGCTGACCGGCTGCCTGTTCGTCTTCACCGTGCTGCTGTCCTGCTTCTTCGACGCGATGGGCACGATCCTCGGCGTCGGCGACGAGGCCAAGCTGATCGACAAGGACGGCAACTTCCCCGGCATCAACCGGGTCCTGTTCATCGACGGCCTGGCCGTGGCCTCCGGCGGCGCCTCGTCCTCCTCGGCCACCACCTGCTTCGTGGAGTCCACCGCCGGTGTCGGCGAGGGCGCCCGTACGGGCCTGGCGAACGTGGTCACGGGCGGCCTGTTCACGGTGGCCCTGTTCCTCACCCCGCTCGCCACGATGGTGCCGTCCCAGGCGGCCACGCCCGCGCTGGTCGCGGTCGGCTTCCTGATCCTCGCGGGCTCGGTCAAGGACATCGACTGGAGCGACTTCACCATCGCCGTCCCCGCCTTCCTGGCGATGGTGATGATGCCCTTCACGTACTCGATCACCAACGGCATCGGGCTCGGCTTCATCAGCTTCAGCGTGCTGCGCCTGGCGACCGGCCGGGGCCGCGAGGTCCCGGTGGCCATGTACGTCGTGTCGGCGGTGTTCGTCTTCTACTACGCCATGCCGGCGCTCGGCCTCACGTAGGCAGAGGCAGCAGGCAGGACCCCGCCACGGCCGGCTCAGGTCAGCCCGTAGAACTTCTCCGTCTCGTCGACCGCCGCCTTGAAGCGCTCGTCGAAGTCATCGCGAATGAGCGTCCGGACCACGTAGTCCTGGACGCTCATTCCGCGTTTGGCGGCGTGAACCCGGAGGCGGTCGAGCAGCTCCCCGTCTATGCGCATGCTCAGCACGTGTGTCCCCATGGCGCAAGGGTCGGGGCACAGGGTGTGGACGCGTGTCGTTTTTCGCCGCCCGCTCACTCGTATGAGTGACGGGTATCCCGTTGTTCTTTAGAGAGAGTAATGAGTTACCCTAAGGACATGCCCGACCTTTCCCATGGCGGCGACGCTGCCGCCGTGAACGACCTCCGCTCCGCCGTCATGCGGCTGGGCCGACGCCTCAAGCACCAGCGCGTCGACGAATCGCTGAGCCCGACCGAGATGTCGGTCCTCGGCACCCTCGCCCGCTGCGGCCGCGCCACCCCCGGTGAGCTGGCCCGGCGCGAGCACGTGCAGCCGCCGTCCATGACGCGCATCGTCGCGCTGCTGGAGGCCAAGGGACTGGTCAAGCTGGAACCGCACCCCGAGGACCGCCGCCAGAAGGTGGTCAGCCAGACGGAGGAGGCCGAGGCGATGCTCGAAGAGAGCCGCCGCAAGCGCAACGCCTTCCTGGCCGGGCTCGCGGCAGAGCTCACCGAGGACGAATGGGCCAAGCTCCGCGAGGCCGCGCCCGTCCTGGAGAAGCTCGCGCACCTATAGGAACGACGCAAGGAGGCTGACCTCTTGAGTACGGGAAACGGACCCAGTTCCGCACCCGGCCACCTACCCACCCCTACCACCGCCACCCCCCGGGCGAACCGCACCTCGAAGCCGACGTCGCACTCGAACTCGACGTCGAAGTCGACGTCGGACTCGAAGTCGATGTTCGCCTCGCTGCGGATCCGGAACTACCGGCTCTTCGCCCTCGGACAGGCCGTCTCCAACACCGGCACCTGGATGCAGCGCATCGCCCAGGACTGGCTGGTCCTGTCCCTGACCGGCTCGGCCTCGGCCGTCGGCATCACCATCGCGCTGCAGTTCCTGCCCATGCTGGTCCTCGGCCTGTACGGCGGCGTCCTCGCCGACCGGCTCCCCAAGCGGCCGCTGCTGATCGCCACCCAGAGCCTGATGGGCCTGACCGGCGTCGCCCTCGCCGCGCTGACCCTGGCCGGAGACGTCCGGGTCTGGCACGTGTACGTCGCCGCCCTGCTCCTCGGCCTGATCACCGTCGTGGACAACCCGGCCCGGCAGACCTTCGTCTCGGAGATGGTCGGCCCGTACCAGCTCGCCAATGCCGTCAGCCTGAACTCGGCGAACTTCCAGTCCGCGCGGCTGGTCGGCCCGGCCGTGGCCGGTGTGCTCATCACCGCCGTCGGCTCCGGCTGGGCCTTCCTGCTGAACGGGCTGTCCTTCGCCGCTCCCGTCGCCGGCCTGCTGCTGATGCGCGCCGCCGAACTGCACCGCGTCGAGCCGCAGCCGCGGGCCAAGGGCCAGCTGCGCGAGGGCCTGCGGCACGTCGCCGGGCGGCCCGAGCTGGTCTGGCCGATCGTGCTCGTCGGATGCATCGGGACCTTCGGGTTCAACTTCCCGATCTGGCTGTCGGCGTTCGTCAGCGACGTCTTCCACGAGGACGCCGGCACGTACGGGCTGCTGAACACCCTGCTCGCGGCCGGCTCCCTCGCCGGCGCGCTGCTGGCGGCGCGGCGGGGCCTCGCCCGGCTGCGGCTCCTGGTCACGGCCGCGCTGGTGTTCTCCGCCCTGCTGGCCGCCACCGCCTTCGCCCCCGGGTTCTGGCTCTTCGCGGCGCTGCTGGTGCCCATCGGGATGTTCGGGCTGACGGTGAACGTCACCGCGAACACCATCGTCCAGACGGCCGCCGACCCCGAGATGCGGGGGCGCGTGATGGCCCTGTTCATGATGGTCTTCACCGGGGGCACGCCGATCGGCGCGCCGCTGGTCGGCTGGATCACCGACACGTACGGGCCCCGGATCGGCATGGCCGCGGGCGGCGCCGCCTCGCTGGTCGCCGCCGCGGCGATCGCGGTGGTCCTCTCCCGCGTCGGCAACCTCCGCCTGAGCGTCAGCCGGCAGGGCGTGGCCTTCGTCCCGACGGCCGAGGGCCGCCTGGTCAAGGCCGCGTAGCCCCGCCGCAGGGCCGCCACCCCGGTCCCCGCGCCCCCGACGCCGGCGATGCCGGAAACGCGCAGGCGTCGGCGGGGCCCGGGTGGGCCGTTTAGGCTCGGGGTATGAGGCTGTTTGCTGCCGTGGTGCCGCCGGAGCGGGCCTTGGCCGAGCTGCGGCAGGCCGTGCAGGCGGTACAGGACGAGCGGCTGCGCTGGACCGCGGAGGCGGGCTGGCACTTCACCCTCGCCTTCATGGGCGAGGTGCAGGAAGCCGTCCTGCCGGAGCTGTACACCCGCCTGGCCCGGGCAGCCCACCGCACCGCCCCCTTCCCCCTCCGCTTCCACGGCGCCGGCCACTTCGGCAACCGCGCCCTGTGGACCGGCGCCGCCGGCGGCATCGACGAGCTGCGGATGCTGGCCGAACGCGCGGACGCCGCGGCCCGCCGGGCCGGGGTCCCGATGGAGCAGCACCGCCGCTACAAGGCCCACCTCACCCTGGCCCGCAGCCACGGCGGCACCACGCTGCGCCCGTACCTCGACGCCCTGGCCCCTTTCGAGGGCACGCCCTGGCAGGTCCGCGAGCTCAGCCTGATCCGCAGCAACCTCCCCACCAGCGGCATCCCGGGCGACCGGCCCCGCTACGAGGTCCTCGAGGCCTGGCCGCTCCAGGCCGACGCCCCGTGACCGCGCACCGCCCGCGCCCCTCCGTGCGGGGGACGCGGGCGGTCGCGTTACGCTCGACGGGTGGATCCCAAGACCCGTAACCGTGTGATGGCCGGTGTGCTCGTGCTGATGTTCGTCGTCGTGGCCGTGGCCGCCGCCGTCGGGCAGTAGCAGGAGCAGTGGTACTGCCCTTACCAGGCGAAGGCCTCCGGCGCCGGTCCCGGCCCCGGGAAGACCTCGTCCAGGCCGTCCAGGACCTCCTGCGAGAGCTCCAGCTCCACCGCCCGTAGCGCGGACGCGAGCTGCTCCGCCGTGCGCGGACCCACGATCGGCCCGGTGACACCCGGCCGGGTCAGCAGCCAGGCCAGCGCGACCTCGCCCGGCTCCAGGCCGTGCTTGTCCAGCAGGTCCTCGTACGCCTGCACCTGCGCCCGGACGGAGCTGTTGGCGAGCGCATCGGCCGAGCGGCCACTGGCGGTGCGCCCGGATCCGGCTGCCTTGCGGATGGCCCCGCCGAGCAGGCCGCCGTGCAGCGGGGACCACGGGATGACCCCGAGCCCGTACTCCTGCGCGGCCGGGAGGATCTCCAGCTCGGCGCGCCGCTCGGCGAGGTTGTACAGGCACTGCTCGCTGACGAGGCCGAGCCGGCCGGTCCGGGCCGCGGTCTCGTTGGCCTGGGCGATCTTCCAGCCGGGGAAGTTCGAGGAGCCGGCGTAGAGGATCTTGCCCTGCTGGACCAGGACCTCGACGGCCTGCCAGATCTCCTCGAACGGCGTCAGCCGGTCCACGTGGTGGAACTGGTAGAGGTCGATGTAGTCGGTGTTCAGCCGCTTGAGGCTGGCGTCGACGGCCCGCCGGATGTTCAGCGCCGACAGCCGGTCGTAGTTGGGCCACGGCTGGCCCTCCGGCGCCATGCTCGCGTAGACCTTGGTGGCGAGGACGGTCTTCTCGCGGCGGCGGCCGCCCTGCGCGAACCAGGTGCCGATGATCTCTTCGGTGCGGCCCTTGTTCTCGCCCCACCCGTACACGTTCGCGGTGTCGAAGAAGTTGATGCCGGCGTCGAGGGCGGCGTCCATGATGGCGTGGCTCTCCGGCTCCCCCGTCTGGGGGCCGAAGTTCATCGTGCCGAGTACAAGTCGGCTGACCTTGAGGCCGGTGCGTCCGAGCTGTGTGTACTTCATGGGGCCCTAGCCAACTGCTTGGAGTGCGCTCGAGGCAAGTGCCGCGGGTGAAGGGCGTGTTACGCGTTGCGCCGTACGTGCTTGCGTGTCAGGCGCGGTCGGCGGCGGCGCGGTAGGGGCCGCCGATGCCCCACGCCTGGTGCAGGACGGCGGCGAACTCGCCGGCCAGCCGGTGCTCGCCGGAGGCGTTGGGGTGCGTGCCGTCGTAGGTGTCGCGGTGGATGTCGTACGCGTCCGGGCGCGCCCCCAGCAGGATCGGCGAGGCGGGCGTCGACAGGTCGGCGGCGGCCTTGGCGAGGAGCTCGTTGAAGCGGGCGACCTCGGCGGCGAAGGGCTCGTCGGACTCGGCCCGTACGTTCGGTATGACCGGCAGCAGGACCATCCGGACGGACGGACGGGCGGCGCGGGCCTCGCCGATGAACCGGCGGGCGTTGGCGGCGGTCTCGTCGGCCTTGGTGTAGAAGCCGAGGTCGATCAGGCCGAGGGAGACGAGCAGGACGTCTGCCTTGCCGGCGGCGACGGCCGGGCCTATGACGGGGGCCATGTGCTGCCAGCCCTCGCCCCAGCCGGCCAGGTGGCGGCGGGCGAGCTCGGGGAAGTCGGGGTCGGCGTAGGCGTGGCTGGACGGGGCGTCGGCGTGGATGTCGTACAGCTCGCTGCGCGGGCCGACGATGCGGTAGGGGCCGCCGAAGGTCGCGTTGAGGTGCTGCCACATCCGGTAGCGCCAGGTGTAGTCGCCGGCGCGTCCGATGGTCATGGAATCGCCGACGAACATGAAACGCATCCGGTCATCATCGCGGATCACGCGGCGCAATCCCCTGTGATGCCGGACACGGTGGCCGTCGCCCGCGGATGGCGGCCCCGCGGGGCGTGCGGGCCCCTGGCAGGCTGGGGGTATGCGCCTGCTGCCGCCGTCACCGTTGCCGTTGCCGTTGCCGTTGCCGTCGTCGTCCGTGTCCCGGAGTTCCGCCGCTGTCGGCGGGCTCGCCGCGTTCGCTGCGCTCGTACTGCTGCTGCCGGGCCCTGCGGCGGCCGCGACCCCCGTACCGGCACCCGCGCCGACGGGCTTCACCATCAGCGATCCGCGGATCAAGGAGTCGAGCGGTCTGGCGGCGAGCCGGATCCATCCGGGCGTCTACTGGACGCACAACGACAGCGACGACGGCCCGTACGTGTACGCGGTCGACTCGGCGACCGGGAAGACCGTCGCCCGGATCACCCTGTCGGGGATCGGGACGCCCCGCGACGTCGAGGCGATCTCGCTGGGTCCCGACGGGCAGCTGTACGTCGGCGACATCGGCGACAACCTGAACGGGACGTGGGACCACGTCTGGATCTACCGCTTCCCGGAGCCGAAGGTGCTGGCGGACGCCACGGTCACGGCGGAGCAGTTCACGGTGAAGTACGCCGACGGGCCGCGCAACGCCGAGGCGCTGATGGTGCATCCGGTGACGGGGCGGGTGTACATCGCGAGCAAGAGCGAGGAGAAGGGCGGGCTGTACGAAGGGCCGGAGCAGCTGTCGGCGTCGGGGACGAACGTGTTCCGGCGGGTGGCGGACCTGCCGTGGGTGACGGACGGGGCATTCTCGCCGGATGGCGGCCGGCTCACGCTGCGCGGGTACTTCTTCGCACGGACCTGGCCGTGGACGGACGGCCGGCCGGAGGGTGCGGGCGAGCGGGTGGACGCGCCGTGGCAGGGGCAGGCGGAGTCGGTGACGTACTCGGCGGACGGGTCGACGCTGATGTTCGGGTCGGAGGGGGTGAACAGCCGGGTGGTGGCGGTGCCGGTGCCGGCGGGGCCGGCGGGCGCGGCGGGTGCCTCGGCGCCGCCGCCGTCCGGCGGGCCGGGGAGCCCGCCGGCCGCCGCCGGCCCCACGGGCGCGGGGGCGGGCGGCGGCGGCTCGTTCACCAAGGGCGCGGCGGTCCTGGCCGTGGGCACGGCCCTGGTCATGGCCACCAAACGCCTCCTGCGCCGCCGGCCCCGCCCCTGACCTCCGGCCGGCCGCCGCGTGCCGTGACCGCCGCCCGGGCCGCGCCCTCCCGAAGCCGGGGCTGAGGCCGGGGCCGGGGCCGGGGCCGGGGCCGGGGCTGCGCGGAGCCGTTCCCCACCCCGCCCCTTCCCGAAACCGGGCTCCGCCCGGACCGTTTCCTGGCGCTTCGCGCCCGGTGCGCTCAAACGCCGCGCGGGCTGGATTGTGCCGCTGCGCGGCAATTCCAGCCCCGCCGGCGATTGAGGCGCGGGGTCTGGGGCGGTGCCCAGGCACTCCACCCCGACACCCTCACGGCCGACACCGTCGCCG
>NZ_JBEYXK010000100.1:0-25131 GCF_040645035.1 Streptomyces sp. NPDC046876
GCGCGGAGCGCCCGGGTCTTTCAGCCCCGCCGGCATTTGAGGCGCACGGGGTCCGGGGCGGAGCCCCGGTTTCTGGGGGCACCTCCCAGCGGTAGCTGGGGGAGAAGGGGCGGGGAGGGGACAGGCTCCGCGCAGCGGCAGCGGCAGCGGAACGGGCGACGGGCCGGGCGACGGGCCGGGCTCCGCGCAGGGGCCGGCGGACCGGCGGCCCGCAGGGATCCCCCGACCGGCCGGGGAAAGGGCGTGGCCGGGGGCCGGAGCGGGACGGACCCCCGTCCCGTCCCGCACCGGCCGCCGGTGAAACATCGACATCCGGCCAACTGATGCCGAGCCTATGGCCGGGCGGAGCCCCCGGGTGTGCGCTCCGCGCACGCCTCGTTGATGTTCCGCGCAGCATGCGCGCCCCGCTCCGCCCGCCCCCGCCGGTACTCGCCGGGACTCTCCCCGTACGCCTCCCGAAAGGCCCGGCTGAACACCGACGCGTTCATCAGCCCCCACCGCGCAGCCACCACATGCACGGGCCGCCCGCGCAGCGCAGGGTCGGCCAGGTCGGCCCGGCACCGTTCGAGCCGGCGCTGCCGGATGGCGGCGGCCACGGTCTCCCCCTGCTCCCGGAACAGCAGCTGGAGCCGCCGCAGCGAAATCCCGTGCCGGGCGGCCACGGCGGCCGGCGTCAGCTCCGGATCGCCGAGGTTGTCGTCGACGAAGGTGTTGATCCGCTCCAGCAGGGCCCGGCTGCGGGTCTCGGCGGACAGCTCGTCCGGCGCGCCCAACTGCCCGGCGAGGCAGGCGCCCACCAGGTCGAGGGCGACCGTGCCCAGCCGCTCCAGCTCCGCGGGGCCGCAGTCCGCACCGTGCGCCGCGAGCGAGCGCATGTACTGGGCGAGGACCGCCCCCATGCCGTGGCCGCCGGGGATGCGCTGCGCCAGCAGCCGCTGGACCCGGGCCCCGCGCAGCGGCATCGCCTCGCGCGGGAACGACAGGGTCACGGCCCGGATCAGGCCCCCGTCCCCCGGCAGGGCGAGGGACTCCATGGGCAGCGAGGTGTCCCAGAGCACCATGTCGCCGTGGAACAGGCCCGAGCCGGACCGGTTCTGGTCGAGGGACATCGTGCCCTCGGTGACCAGTCCGATCTGGTACTGCTCGGGGTCGCCGCGCCGGACGTGGGCGGCCGTGCGGCGCGAGTGCAGCGAGGAGAAGCCGAACCTGGACACCTGCACGCCGCCCAGGTCGAGGACGGCGGCCTCCGCGTGGAAGCTGCCGGCGTGCTCACTGCGGATCGCGGTGGGCACCAGCTCGTGCGCGATGATCTCCGTGAACCAATCGAGCCGCTCCGCCTCCGGCACGGCTGCGGACGACAGTCTGGACCACACGTTCCGGGAACCCCCTCTGCTGCACGGCGTTTGTCCCGCCCATGACAGGGACGACGCGGCACGCGCGGCGGTTCTCGCTCCCGGACGCGCCGGGGGGCTCGGCCCCGGCGGCCTACGGGGTGACGGCGAAGTGCGCCAGGATCGCCTCCGCCAGGGCCTGGTCCCCCTCCACCTTCACCCGGTCGGCCACCGCGTGCGGCCGGACCCGGCCCGCCGCCAGCCGGACGTACGTCTCCCAGTCCATCGCCAGCGTCACGGCCGGGCCGAGCGAGGGCGTCGCGTCGATCGAGCCCTGCCCGTCGGCATCCACCCGTACCGTCCGCAGGAACTCCACCGGCCCGTGCACGTCGATGACGACCGTGGACCTGGCGGGCGCCCCCGCCAGCTTGGCGACCACCTTCGGCAGCCCCGCCAGCAGGATGTCCCGCGCCACGTACGCCCCGGGCGAGTCCCAGTTCCCCGGCACGCCGAGTGCCGTCCGCAGGTCCTGCTCGTGGATCCACACGTCGAACGCGCGCAGCCGGGTCGCCAGTTCCAGGGTGATCTGGTCGCCGAGCGGCCCCCGCACCAGCGTGGACGGATCCCGCTTCTCGTTGCGCAACTGCCGCGACCGCCGGATGACCGTGTACTCCAGTTCGGAGGTCATCTCCGGCGCCGTGTGGTGGCGCCGCACGTCGACCTGGACCTCCATGTACCGGGTGAACTCGTCCACCACGTGCCGCAGGTCGCGCGGCAGCGTGTGGATCGGCCGCGGGTCGCCTAGCATTTCGGTCTCTATGCCGATGATGTGCGACACCACATCGCGCACCGACCAGCCGGGGCACGGCGTGGCCCGGTTCCACTCGCCCTCCGTCAGGGGGAGGACCAGCTCGGATATCGCCTCGATGGAGTGCGTCCACGCTTCGGCATAGGGCTGGAGGCTGGGATGCGGATGGACGGTCAACGGGACCCCTCGCGTGCTGGTCAGTGGCGCGTTTTTTTGGAAGCGTGTGGACTGATTCCCAAACTACGCTGCCGGTGAGTACCCCGGCAGTGCTTTCGGGTGACGATCGTAGGCCGAGTTGACGGCTTCAACGCCAGGACGGTGGTAGTGTGCGCGCCTCACTGATCCAAATCGCGGTGACGGACGGGGAGTCGGTGTCCCACCGGCGCTCCCGCGTCGCCGATCTCGTACGGGAGCAGGCGGGAGCGGACCTCGTCGTACTGCCCGAGCTGTGGACGGTGGGCGCCTTCGCCTACGAGCAGTTCGAGACCGAGGCCGAACCGCTGGACGGGCCCACCTTCGACGCGATGTCCAAGGCGGCGAGCGACGCCGGGGTCTGGCTGCACGCCGGCTCCATGGTGGAGCGCGCCGGCGACGGCTCGCTCTACAACACCGCCCTCACCATCTCCCCGGCGGGCGAGCTGGCCGCCACGTACCGCAAGATCCACCGCTTCGGGTTCGACCAGGGCGAGGCGGTGCTGATGGCCGCCGGCGACACCCTCACCACGGTGGCCCTGCCGGAGCAGACCCTCGGCATCGCCACCTGCTACGACCTGCGCTTCCCCGAGCTGTTCCGCGGCCTGGTCGACGCCGGGGCCACCACGCTGGTCGTGGCCGCCGGCTGGCCCGCGCGGCGCCGGGCCCACTGGACGCTGCTCAACCGGGCACGCGCCGTCGAGGACCAGGCGTACGTCCTGGCCTGCGCCCTGGCCGGCACCCACGCGGGCGTCGAACAGGCCGGCCACAGCCTGGTGGTGGACCCGTGGGGCGAGGTCCTCGCCGAGGCGGGCCCCGGCGAGGACGTCCTCACCGTCGAGCTCGACCCGGCGAAGGTCGCCGAGACCCGCGAGCAGTTCCCGGCCCTGAAGGACCGCCGCCTGTAACCGCCGCCGCTCAGGCCGGCGCACGCCTCGGGGGGCGTCGGCCGGAGGGGACGGACGGGGCTGGGTGGGACGGAGTGGACCCCTGGACGGACGCAGTGGACGCCCGGACGGGACCGGATAATCCCTCCATGGCCCTGCTTTACGTGACCGACCTGGCGTACCCGGCGCGCGGCCGCCGGTACGGCGACGAGGACGTGTTCCTCACCTCCCGGCTCCGCGACCGCTTCCCGCTGGCCCTGTGCCACCCCCGGGACGCGGCCGCCCTGATGGGCGGCTTCGAAGCCGTCGTCGTCCGCAACAGCGGCCCGGTCCTGCACCACCAGGAGGCGTACGACCACTTCCGCGCCGCGGCCCTCGCCGCCGGAACCCGCGTCTACAACCCGCTGACCGGCCGCGGCGACATGGCGGGCAAGCAGTACCTCCTCGACCTGACCGCCGAGGGCCTGCCGGTCATCCCGACCGTCGACGACCCGGCGCACCTCGACCGGCTCCCGCAGGTGCCCGTGTACGCAGTGAAGCCCAAGCAGGGCGCCGACTCCATCGGCCTCGCCTTCACCGCCGAGCCCACCGGCCCGGCCGGCGAGGTCCTGATCCAGCCGAAGATCGACTTCGTGTACGAGGTGTCCTTCTACTTCGTCGACGACGCCTTCCAGTACGCCCTGTACGCCCCCGACCCGGCACGCCGCTGGGAGCTGCGCCCGTACGAGCCGACCGCCGCGGACCTGGACTTCGCCCGCACCTTCATCGCCTGGAACACCCTCGACCACGGCATCCAGCGGGTCGACGCCTGCCGGGCCCCGTCCGGGGAGCTCCTCCTGGTCGAACTGGAGGACCTGAACCCGTACCTCTCCCTGGACCTCCTCCCGTCCGACACCCGCGACGCCTTCGTCACCGCGTTCGCCCGGTCCCTCGAAGCCTTCCTGGCGGCCTGATGTCAGAGGCGGCTGCAAGGCTCGCTCCATGGACAAGCAGACGTTCTGGAAGCTGATCGAGTCGGCCCGCGCGGACGGCGAGCCGGACCGGGTCGCGGAGCGCGCGGCCCGGCTGCTGGCGCTCCGTCCCGCGGCCGAGATAGCCGCCGCCCAGCAGGTGCTGTGGGACCTGCTGGCCGAGTCGTACCGCAGCCCGCTGTGGGCCGCCGCGTACGTGATCAACGGCGGCTGCTCGGACGACGGCTTCGACTACTTCCGCGGCTGGCTGCTGACCCAGGGCGAGGAGGCCTTCACCCGCGCCCTGGCCGACCCGGACTCCCTGGCCGACCACCCCGCGGTCCGCGAGGCAGCGGCGGAGGGCCTGGAGCTCTGGGACGAGGAGGCGCTGTCGATCGCCTGGACCGCCTACACCGAGGCCACGGGCCGCGAACTCCCGGCGGACTCCTTCACCATCAGCTACCCGCCCCTGGACCCGGCCTGGTCCTTCGACTTCGACGACACCACGGAAACCGCCGCCCGCCTCCCCCGCCTCAGCGCCCTGTTCGGCTGAGACTTCATCCGCAATGCGGGGGCCGCGGTCGGCGCCGGATCAGTCGCCGACCTGGATCTCCACGCGGTGGCGGATGTACTCGTCCTCGTGGGCTCGGGCGATCTCCACTGCCGCCTCCATGAGACCGTGCAGCTCCGGCGGGTAAGCCGACGGCCGGAGTCGCAGCAAGGGGAGGATGCACCGCCGCACGTCCAGGTGTTCGTTGTCCACGAACTCCCGCAGGGCCGCCTCGTCCCAGTCGCGTGCGAGGGCGTACCTGTCGTCGGGCTCCGCCCCACCCTCGGCGTGCGGGGTCTGCGCCGTGACCTGCGGGAGCCGAAGCGGCAGGGCCGACCAGTACCAGGCCCGGGCAGCCCCCGCCCGCTGCGCGTCGGTGCCGGTCCGCAGCCGGTCGAGCAGGACGGCGCGGACGCGCCGGTAGCCGAACGCGTTGAGGGCCGGCTCGACGAACCAGCGGTTGAAACTCGGATCGGGCTCGTGGACCGCGGCGTCGACCAGCAAGTCGAGGGACGCGTCGGGGAGCACGATGCCCTCGAGGCCGGCCTTGCGTACCGCTGCCCGGACCTGCTGCTCCCACCTCCGCTGATCACCGGGATCCGGGGGTTCGGGGGCGACGTCGAGCCCGAGCATCCCGACCAGGTCCGCCAGGACCCGTCGGACCTGCTGCCTCCCGTGCTCCGCACGCCCCGGCAATGCCATGAACTCCGCAGCCACTGTGCCCTGCCCTCCCCTGTCGTATCCGCCGCTCGGGGACAGGCCTACCACTTCCGGCGGCGTCGCACGGGCGTGATCCGGTGTTCATACGTGAATGGCATGCTTGAAACATGAACGATGCTGCCCCGGCGCCCACCCCCGCGCCCGCGCCCCGCCGTGCCCGTCTCCGTGCCCCCGAGCTGATCGGCAAGGGCGGCTGGCTGAACACCGGAGGCAAGGAGCTGTCCCTCGCCGAGCTGCGAGGGCGCATTGTGATCTTGGATTTCTGGACCTTCTGCTGCATCAACTGCCTGCACGTCCTCGACGAGCTGCGGGAGCTGGAGGAGAAGCACCGCGACACCGTGGTGATCATCGGGGTGCACTCGCCGAAGTTCGTGCACGAGGCCGAGCACGCGGCCGTCGTCGACGCCGTCGAGCGGTACGAGGTGCACCACCCGGTGCTGGACGACCCCGAGCTGGCCACCTGGAAGCAGTACGCCGTACGGGCCTGGCCCACGCTCGTCGTGATCGACCCCGAGGGGTACATCGTCGCCCAGCACGCCGGCGAGGGGCATGCACACGCCATCCAGCGCCTCGTGGAGGAGCTGGAGGCCGAGCACGAGGCCAAGGGCACCCTGCGGCGCGGCGACGGGCCGTACGTGGCGCCCGAGCCGGTCGCCGGGGCGCTGCGGTTCCCCGGGAAGGCGCTCGTCCTGCCGAACGGGAACCTGCTGGTCTCCGACTCCACGCGCCACCAGCTCGTGGAGCTCGCCGCCGACGGCGAGAGCGTCGTGCGCCGCATCGGCAGCGGGGAGCGCGGCTTCGGGCCGGACGCCTTCAGCGAGCCGCAGGGGCTGGCGCTGCTGCCCGACGGGCGGGTCGTCGTCGCCGACACCGTCAACCACGCGCTGAGGGTGTTCGACCCCGCCACCGGCGGCGTCGAGACCGTCGCCGGGACCGGGCGGCAGTGGTGGCAGGGGTCGCCGACGTCCGGGCCCGCCCTCGAGGTGGACCTGTCCTCGCCGTGGGACGTGGCCTGGTGGCAGGGCAAGGTGTGGATCGCCATGGCCGGCGTGCACCAGCTGTGGACCTGGGACCCGGGAACCGGAACCGTGGAGGTCAGCGCCGGCACCACCAGCGAAGGCCTGCACGACGGCCCCGCCCTGGAGGCCTGGCTCGCGCAGCCGTCCGGCCTCGCCGCCGCCGGCGACCGGCTGTGGATCGCCGACTCCGAGAACAGCGCCCTGCGGTACGTCGAGCCCGACGGGGACGGCGGCGCGTATGCGCTGCGGACCGCCGTCGGGACCGGGCTGTTCGACTTCGGGCACCGGGACGGGGACGCCGCCCAGGCCCTGCTCCAGCACCCGCTCGGGGTGACCGCCCTGCCCGACGGCTCGGTCGCGGTGTGCGACACGTACAACCACGCCCTGCGCCGCTACGACCCGGCGACCGGCCAGGTCACCACGCTGGCCACCGACCTGCGCGAGCCCAGCGACGCCGTGCTGGCCGGCGAGGACATCCTGGTCGTGGAGTCCGCCCGGCACCGGCTGACCCGGCTGCGGCTGCCGGAGGAGGCCGTACGCGTCGACGCCGTCGCCCACCGCACGCAGCGCGCCGCCACCGAGGTGGCCCCGGGCACGCTCCGGCTCGACGTCGTCTTCCAGGCGCCGAGCGGGCAGAAGCTCGACACCCGGTACGGGCCGTCCACGCGGCTGCTGGTGTCCTCGACCCCGGCGGAGCTGCTGCTGGCGGGGGAGGGGACCGGCACGGACCTGTTCCGCGAACTGGCCCTGAACCCGGAGGTCACCGACGGCGTCCTGCACGTCTCGGCCATGGCGGCGTCCTGCGACGACGACCCGGCGAACGAGTACCCGGCCTGCCACGTGCACCAGCAGGACTGGGGCGTGCCGGTGACGGTCGCCCCGGGCGGCGCGGACCGGCTCCCGCTCGTCCTCGCCGGCCTCGACGCGTAAGCGGGGGCCGGCGGACCCGGCGCCGGGTGCGGTTCCGCCGGCGCCGGGTCGGTCCTGTGGGGGTCAGTCGGCGAGGGCCTCGCGGAGTTCCCCTCCCTTGGCGCCCTCGTGCTGCCCCGGCTCGGCCTGCTGCCCCGGCTCGGCCTGCTGGCCGGGCTCGGCCGGTTTGTCGGTCTTCTCGGGCGTGGCGGACGCCGCCGCGCCCTTGTCGATGTCGGCGACCAGCAGGTTGGGGTCCTTCACCTCCGCCACGAAGGACGCGGAGGGCACGTACGCCTTCTGGCCGCGGATCGCCACCGACGTCGGCCCGGACAGGCCGTCCTTCGCCGTCAGCACGGTCGTGTGGGTGCCGTCGGGCCGTACGAGCACGACCTCGTTCGGGGCGTGCAGGGCGGCGAGCACCGTCTCGTCGTGCTCGGCGAAGGTGAAGTCGTCGATCCCGGTCAGCCCCGTGGCCCGGGTCTCGATCGCCCCGGCCGTCCCGTCGTCCTGGATCGGAATGCGCAGCATGGTGCCGGCATCGGTGTTGGTGACCCATACGGCGTTGCGGCGCAGCTTGATGCCGTTGGCGCCGGCGAAGGAGGTCGGCTGGAGGGCGGGGCCGGTGGTCCAGGGGATCACCGTGCCGTCCTTCAGGGAGATGCGCCAGATCGTGCCGAGGGCGGAGTCGGCCGCGTAGAGGAAGCCGAGGCGCCGGTCGTGCGCGAGGCCGTTGGCGAAGGCGTCCGCCGGCAGGTCGGCGAACTTGGAGACCGTGCCGTCCGCCGCGATCCGGTAGACGCCGTTCTCCTGCGTGCCGGTGACGTAGTTGACGTAGAGGGTGCCGTCGTGGGTGCGCACGATCCCGGTGGCGATCGCCCCTCCGGCCGGCGTGTGCGCGCCGGCCACGTCGGGGAGGGTCGCGATGTCGCGGGTGGTGCCGTCCGTGTCGACCCGGACGACCTTGTGGGCGAGGGCGAGGGTCAGGTCGGCGGAGCCGTCGGGCTCCAGCGCGATGTTCTCGGGGGTCTCGCCCTTGTCGTAGTCGGAGTGCGCGGTGATCCGCGGGTTCGAGAGCCGGAGCCAGTCCGCGTCCGTCAGGTCCGACGCGGGCGGCGCGGGCGTGGGGGGCTCCGGGGCCGGCAGGGTCGTCGGGGCCGTGGGGGGCGCCGAGTCCGACGAGGGCACCGGGGCCGGCGGCGGCGCGGCCAGGGCAGGGGCGGGGGCCGCTGCGAGCAGGGCGAGGGCGAGGGCCAGGGCGGGGGTACGGAACACGGGAATCTCCTTCTCGGCCGGCAGGCAGCCGGGCACGTGACGGGAGATTCCAGAACAGCATGACGCGGTGTCACCATCGTTTCATCACACCGCGGGCCGGGCGGAGATCCCCCGCCCGGCCGAACCCGCCTAGGGGGTGTTGCGAAAGTCCTGTGCGGTGCCCGCGGTGTCCGGTGCGTGCTCTCGGCGTGCCGGGCGAAGGCCCTCGTACTGGGCGTACTCGGGACTTCGGCCGGTGCGGCGAGAGTGCGTGCCGGGCGCCGTGGGCGCCGTGCGGGACTTCCGCAACACCCCCTAGCCCTCCAGGAAGGCGAGCAGCGCGTTCGCGAGGTGGTACGGGTCGTCCGCGCCGCACAGCTCGCGCGCACTGTGCATGGACAGGATCGCGACGCCGATGTCCACGGTCTGGATGCCGTGCCGCGCGGCGGTGATCGGGCCGATCGTCGTGCCGCAGGGCATCGAGTTGTTCGAGACGAAGGTCTGCCACGGCACCCCGGCCCGCTCGCAGGCCGCGGCGAAGACCGCGCGGCCGCTGCCGTCGGTCGCGTACCGCTGGTTGACGTTGACCTTCAGGATGGGGCCGCCGTTGGCCCGCGGGTGGTGCGAGGGGTCGTGCCGCTCCGCGTAGTTGGGGTGCACGGCGTGGCCGGTGTCGGAGGACAGGCAGATGCTGCCCGCGAAGGCCCGGGCGCGGTCCTCGTACGAGCCGCCGCGCGCGAAGATGGAACGTTCCAGCACGTTCCCCAGCAACGGGCCGTCCGCGCCGGTGTCGGACTGGGAGCCGTTCTCCTCGTGGTCGAAGGCGGCCAGTACCGGGATGTGGTCGAGCTGCCCGGAGGTCGAGACGGCGGCCAGCGCGGCGACGCCCGAGTGCACCGAGATCAGGTTGTCCATGCGCGGGCCGGCGACGAGCTCGCGGTCGCGGCCGAGGTACGCGGACGGCTCGATCGAGTGGACCATCAGGTCCCAGCCGGCCACCGAGCCCGGCGGCAGCTCCTCTTCCTCCTCCAGGAAGGCGATGAGGTCGCCCTCCTGCACCTCGCCCAGGCCCCAGATCGGCTGCATGTGGCGCTGCTTGTCGAGCTTGAGGCCGTCGCTGTTGACCGACCGGTCGAGGTGGACGGCCAGCTGCGGCACGCGCATCAGGGCCCGGTCCACGTTGACCAGCCGCTCGCTCCCGTCGCGCAGCGTCAGCCGCCCGGCCAGGCCCAGGTCGCGGTCCAGCCAGGTGTTGAGCAGGGTGCCGCCGTAGATCTCGACGGCGATCTGCCGCCAGCCGGCCGCGCCCGTGTCGGGCAGCGGCTTGACCCGCAGGTTGGGCGAGTCGGTGTGCGCGCCGATGATCCGGAAGGGCGTGTGCGCGGCGGCGCCCTCCGGCACGAACCAGGCGATCAGCGCGCCGCCGCGGAGCACGTACCGGCCCCCGGTGCCCGCGTCCCAGGCGTCCGTTTCCGACACCTGCCTGAACCCTGCCTTCTCCAGCCGCTCGGCCGCATTGGCCACGGCGTGGTACGGCGACGGACTGGCCGTCAAAAAGGTCATCAGATCGTCGGTGTGGCCGCGGTCGAAGCGGGCTGGAGAGCTCATGTGGTTCACCTTAACGACGGTCGTGTTCGCCTTGGCCGGACTGCGGCGGATGGCCGAAACGCCGGTCCGGCGGGCTGTGTGGTCCACGGGTCCGGCGGCTTCTCAGCCCGGCGGCCGCTCGAATCGGCGCTGCAGCTGTCTGCGCTCGCCCCGGCGGATGCGCGGCAGCATCTCCGGGACGCTCGCGGAGCGCTGCGCGCGTCTCTTGCGTCCGGCGCAGAAGATACAGGCCTCACCCGGTGGTGCGTCCGGATCCACCGGGGCGCCGGGGTGCTCCGAGCAGCCGGTCGCGTTCCGCGGGCGGGACAGCTCGCGGGCCACGATGAACGCCTTGTGCAGGTCGTCCGCGATCCGTACGAAGTCGTCCGCGGGGGAGGAGAAGCCCAGGTGGAAGCGGCGCTCCTCCACGGCCTGCAGGTGCCCCCGCAGGGCCTGGAGGGTGTACGGCGGGTCGGGCACCGGATAGCCCAGCCGGCGCTGCTCCCCGGCCGGCGGGGCGGCGGCCGCGGGCAGCCCGCGCCGGCCCCGGTCGCGCAGCCCGAGGCGGCGCCGGTCGTTGCAGATCAGGCAGCGGCCCCAGCCGTCGGGCGCCTCGGGGTCGAGGGCGCCGTTGGGGTGCTCGGGGCAGCCCGTGTAGCTCTTGGCGGGGGCCAGCCCGGCTGCGGTCTGGAACGCGGTGTAGAGGGCGTCGGCCACGGCCTCGTACTCGGCGGGGTGGGCGCCGTCGTACAGCTCGCGCAGGTGGTCGCCGAGGCTGCCCAGGGCAGCCTGCAGCTCCTTGAGGGCGTACGGCCGCCCCGTCGGGACGGAGTACCCCCTGCTGTTGCCGTGCTGCTCCTGTGGACTCATGCCTACGAGCGTCCCATGAACGACTGACAAGGGGGGAATCGCGAGGTCAGCGCGCTGCCCGCGCACGATCGGCGGTGGCCGCGGCCGCCGCCGCGTACACCGGCGGCCGGATCCCCGAGCGGAGGATCCGGCCGCTGTGCTCGTGATGGTGCGAAGTGCGCCTTAGAAGACGGCCTCGTCGAGCTCCATCAGGGAGTTGTCGACGGCCTCGGCGAGCTGGCGCGCGACCGAGACGCCCGGGAGGATCTGGGACGCGAAGAACTTCGCGGCCGCGATCTTGCCCTGGTAGAAGGGGACGTCCTTGCCGGAGGCGGTGGGCAGCTTCGCGGCGGCCACGGCCGCGCCCTTGAGCAGCAGGTAGCCGACGACGACGTCGCCGGAGGCCATCAGCAGGCGGGTGGTGTTCTGGCCGACCTTGTAGATGTTCTTGACGTCCTCGCCGGTGGCGGTGAGGTCGACGATCATCTGGCCGACGATGGCCTCGAGGTCGACCGCGGCCTTGGCGAGCGCGTCGCGGGCGCCGGCCAGCTCCTCGCCGCCCTCGGCGCCGGCCAGGAACTTCTTGATCTCCTCGGAGAGGAGGTTCAGGGAGGCGCCCTGGTCGCGGACGATCTTCCGGAAGAAGAAGTCCTGGCCCTGGATCGCGGTGGTGCCCTCGTACAGGGTGTCGATCTTCGCGTCGCGGATGTACTGCTCGATCGGGTACTCCTGCAGGAAGCCGGAGCCGCCGAAGGTCTGGAGCGACTGGGCGAGCTGCTCGTAGCCCTTCTCCGAGCCGTAGCCCTTGACGATCGGGAGCAGCAGGTCGTTCAGGCCGTGCAGGGCCTTGGCGTCCTCGCCGGCCGCCTCCTTGACCGCGATCTCGTCCTGCACGGAGGCCGTGTAGAGGACGAGGGAGCGCATGCCCTCGGCGTACGCCTTCTGCGTCATCAGCGAGCGGCGGACGTCCGGGTGGTGCGTGATGGTGACCTTGGGCGCGGTCTTGTCCATGAAGTCGGCCAGGTCCGTGCCCTGCACGCGCTCCTTGGCGTACTCCAGGGCGTTGAGGTAGCCCGTGGAGAGGGTGGAGATCGCCTTCGTGCCGACCATCATGCGGGCGAACTCGATGATCATGAACATCTGGCGGATGCCGTCGTGCTTGTCGCCGATCAGCCAGCCCTTGGCGGGGTGCTGGTCGCCGAAGGTCATCTCGCACGTGTTGGAGGCCTTCAGGCCCATCTTGTGCTCGACGTTGGTGGCGTAGACGCCGTTGCGCTCGCCCAGCTCGCCGGTCTCCCAGTCGAAGTGGAACTTCGGGACGAGGAAGAGCGACAGGCCCTTGGTGCCCGGGCCGTGGCCCTCGGGGCGGGCGAGGACGTAGTGGAGGATGTTCTCCTCCATGTCGTGCTCGCCGGACGTGATGAAGCGCTTGACGCCCTCGATGTGCCAGGAGCCGTCCGCCTGCTCGATCGCCTTGGTGCGGCCGGCGCCGACGTCCGAGCCCGCGTCCGGCTCGGTGAGGACCATGGTGGAGCCCCAGCGCTTCTCGACGGCGATCCGGGCGATGCGCTTCTGCGCCTCGTTGCCCTCCTCGTACAGGACGCCGGCGAAGGCCGGGCCGGAGGAGTACATCCAGACGGCCGGGTTCGAGCCGAGCAGCAGCTCCGCGTAGGCCCAGATCAGGGAGCGGGGCGAGGTGGTGCCGCCGATCTCCTCGGGCAGGCCGAGGCGCCAGTACTCCGACTCCATGAAGGCGTTGTAGCTCTTCTTGAAGGAGGCCGGGACCGGGGCCGTGTTGGTGGCGGGGTCGAAGACCGGCGGGTTGCGGTCGGCGTCCGCGAAGGACTCGGCCAGCTCGTTCTCGGCGAGGCGGGCGATCTCGGACAGGATGCTCTTGGCGGTCTCGGTGTCCATCTCGCCGAACGGGCCGGTGCCGTACAGCTTGTCGCGGCCGAGCACCTCGAAGAGGTTGAACTCGATGTCGCGGAGATTCGACTTGTAGTGCCCCATGGCGACGGCTCCGTTAAGGCTCGGGAAGACGGGTTCCTCGTACATACCAATCGGTAACGTCATGATGCTACCCGTCGGTAATAAGACGCAACCCTTGCCCGATCACTGTGACCAGCGTCAAGCGGGAGGAGCCTGGCGGGAATGCGTGTCCACGGGGCACGGGGCGATCGGTAGGCTTCGGTCCATGTACGGCTACGACCAGAACGTGAGCGCAGGGCAGCAGTACGCCGCCCCGCAGCAGATGGCCGGCGGGTACGGCGAACAGCCGCTGTACCCCGAGCCCTCGCCGCCGTCGCTCGCCGACGCCGTGCGGGCCTTCACGACCGGGTCGCTGTCCGCCGAGGACTTCCAGCAGATCTTCGCCACCTCGAAGGTCTACTGCCCGCGCGGCGACACCCCGGGCTTCCTGGCGCTGCACAACACGCAGCAGCCGGTCATCCCCATGTTCAGCACCCTCAAGGAGCTCCGCCGGTACGCCGGCAAGGAGTCCAAGTACTTCGTGATCACCGGCGCCGAGGTGATCGACCTGCTGCCGACCGGGTACGGCTTCGTCCTCGACATGGAGGGCGACCACCGGATGGTCTTCGACGCCAAGGCGGTCGAGCAGATGGTCGACTTCGCGATGCGCCGCATGTACGGCTAGCCGGTAGGCCGCCGAGCGGGGGCCGGGGGGATGCCCAGGATCCACTTCACGGCCGAGGACCTCTTCGAGATCACCTTGGCGCCCGAACCGCTCTCGCTGGTGGAGCTGGGCCTGGCCGTCGCCGCCGTGCAGCGCACCACGCGCAGGCGGTTTTCGGCCGCTGGCGCAGCCAGGCGCTGCGCGAACTCCCCGGCCGCGCCCGCCCGCTGTTCGACCTGCTCCGCCCCGACGGCGACAACCCGCCGTTCGTCGAGCCCCACGCCCGGACCCGGGAGGAGGGCCTGGCCGAGGTACGGGAGGCGGCCGGCGTGTCCCAGGGGTGCAGGCGGAGCCGCCGGACGTCCTGGGGCGCTGCCCCAGCCCCCGCGCCTCAATCGCCGGCGGGGCTGGCGGCCGGCGGGGCCGGGACAGCGAGCCCGCGCGGCGTTTGAGCGCACGTGCGCGGAGCGCACGGAACGGGTCAATCAAGCCTGCGCGGCGTTTGAGCGCACCGGGCGCGGAGCGCACGGAACGGGTGCCGGGCGGAGCCCGGGCATCCGGCGGGGCCCGGGGCCGCAGGTCCCGGTTTCCGGGGGCACCTCCCAGCGGTAGCTGGGGGAGAAGGGGCGGGGTGGGGGAGCAGCCCCGCGCAGCGGCGTCGGGCCCCACCTTTCGGCCGTGCCCGAAAGCATCGCGCCCCCCGCACCCCCACCCGCACCATCGATGCCGCAGGGGGCATACCACGGGGGGTCTGCCCCCTGCTCACACCGCGGCGGCAACAGCGCCGCGACCGAGGCAGGCCGATCCCGGCCCGCGCAACTGCGTCGTGCTCACGCCGTAACGGCAGCTCCGGACCATGAGGGGCCCCGGGGGGAATTCCCCCGGGGCCCCCGCCGTTCTGCACGGGTGGCAGGAAGTTCGAGTTTCAACTAAACTCGACGCAGAAGGAGGTCCCGACCATGCCTGCAGTGACTGTGGAGAACCCGCTGACGCTCCCCCGCGTCGCGGAGCCCACCCCGGAGACCGCCGCCCGCAAGGTGCTGGCCGTCGCCACCGCCCCGGGCGGCTTCGAGGGCGAGGGATTCCCGGTGCGCCGTGCGTTCGCCGGGATCAACTACCAGTACCTGGACCCGTTCATCATGATGGACCAGATGGGCGAGGTGGAGTACGCGCCGGGCGAGCCCAAGGGCACCCCCTGGCACCCCCACCGCGGCTTCGAGACCGTCACGTACCTGATCGACGGAACCTTCGTCCACCAGGACAGCAACGGCGGCGGCGGTGTCATCAACGGCGGCGACACCCAGTGGATGACCGCCGGCTCGGGCCTGCTGCACATCGAGGCCCCGCCGGAGTCCCTCGTCGTGTCCGGCGGGCTCTTCCACGGCCTCCAGCTGTGGGTGAACCTCCCGGCCTCCGACAAGATGATGCCCCCGCGCTACCAGGACATCGGCGGCGGCAAGGTCAAGCTGCTGACCACCCCGGACGGCGGCGCCCTGCTCCGGGTGATCGCGGGTGAGCTCGACGGCCACGCCGGCCCCGGCATCACCCACACCCCGATCACGATGATCCACGCGACCCTCACCCCGGGCGCGCAACTCACCCTGCCGTGGCGCGAGGACTTCAACGCCCTCGCCTACGTGCTGGCGGGCCGCGGCAGCGTCGGCACCGACCGGCGGCCCGTCCACACCGGGCAGACCGCGGTCTTCGGCGACGGCGGCTCCCTCACGCTGCGGGCCGACGCCTCCCAGGACTCCCACACCCCGGACCTGGAGGTCGTCCTCCTCGGCGGCCGGCCGATCCGGGAGCCGATGGCGCACTACGGGCCGTTCGTCATGAACAGCCGCCAGGAGCTTCAGCAGGCGTTCGACGATTTCCAGGCGGGCCGCCTGGGGGTCATCCCCACCACCGCCCGCACGGGCCTGGGCCACCGCGGCGCGGGGTCTGCGGACGAGGACTGACCGGAAGGCCGGATCGCCCTTCGGCCACCACGAGGACGAGGCACGTTCCCGGTGCGAGCTCCGCGCTCGCCGCCCGGGGCGTGCCTCTGCCGTTATCGGCGGGGCGCGGGATCCAGGAGGGCGGCGCGCATCAGGCGGCGCGCACGGGAGGCCGCGCCGTCGTCGCCGAGGAGCTGGATCTCCTGGTTGGCGGCCATGGCGATGCCCGCCAGCGTGGACACGAGGTCGTCGGCGTCGAGGTCCGCGGCCAGGTCCCCGGCGGCCTGGGCGGCCGTGACCTCCTCGCGCAGGAAGCGCCGCCAGCGCGTCACCGCCTCGCGGATGTGGTCGCGCAGCTCGCCCGGCTGTCCGTCGAGTTCGCAGGAGACGGCCGTCACGAAGCAGCCGTTCGGGAACGGGCTGTCGGCCAGGTAGCCGCACCAGGCGTCGATCACCGCGGTCAGGCGCGGGAGGCCCGGACCGGCGGCGCGGGCCGGGTCCACCACGGCCTGCGTGAACATGTCCACCGCCCGGGTGAGGGCGGCCAGTTGCAGTGCGGCCCGGGAGCCGAAGGGGCCGACCACGCCCGCCTTGCTCATGTCGAGTGCCTCGGCCAGCGAGCCGATGGTCAGCCCGGTCAGTCCCTGACCGGACGCCTGGGTCACCGCGGCGCCGACGATGCGGTCGCGGGTGCGCTGTGCCTCCTCGGCCGATTTCCTCATGGTTTCCATCTTAGCGAACGCCCGTCTGCTATTTTGGCGAACGATCGTACGGTAAGTCGTCCACGGAAAGGACAGCCGCATGCGGATCCGTTGGCTGGGATGGGCCGGAGTGGAACTCGAAGCACAAGGGGAGAGCCTGGTCATCGACCTGCTCGGGCGGCCCGAAGGGGTCCTGGAGGGAACCGCGCTCTCCGCGCCCCTGCCCGCCGTCACGCCGCCGCGCGCGCAGGGCCACGTACTCGCCGGGCTGTGCACCCACCTCCACCGCGACCACACCGACGCCGGCGCCCTGGCCCGGGCGCTGCGCCCCGGCGGCCCGGTCCTGCACCCCGAGTCCTTCGGCGGCGACGACCACGAGAACCTGTGGACCCTCAAGGCGGAGGCCGAACTCACCGCCCACCGCCTGCCCAGGCAGGCCATGGGCCTGTGGGAGACCACGCGGATCGGCCCGTTCACCATCGCCGCCGTCCCCGCCGTCGACACCCTCGGCGACCCGCAGGTCTCCTGGGCGGTCGAAGCCGACGGCAAGCGGGTGATCCACCTGGGCGACAGCATGTTCCACGGCTACTGGTGGCGCGCCGCCCACCGCCACGGCCCCTTCGACGCGGTGCTGACCCCCATCAACGGGCCGACGGTCTGCTTCCCGCACTGCCAGCCGCCGAGCCCCTTCCCCGCCGCCCTCGACGCCCGGCACGCGGCCGTGGCGGCGCGCCTGCTCGGCGCGAGGACCGCGATACCGATCCACTACGACGGCTTCCACCTCGACGGGTTCTACGCCACCGAGCCCGACGAACTGGCCCGCTTCCTCGAAGCGGCCGCCGACGAGCCGTACACCGTCCTCACCCCGGGGCTGGGCGAGGACCTGGACCTCTGACCTCTGCGCACGGCCGGTCACAGCACTAGCGGCGCAGGGCCTCGGCCGGCTGGGTGCGCGAGGCCCGCCAGGCCGGGTACAGGCCCGCCAGGATCCCGGTGACCAGGCCGATCAGCGGCGCCGCGGCCACCGTCAGCGGGGACATCACCGGGGTCCAGTCCCGCAGGGCGGACACCCCGACCACAGTCAGGGTGCCCAGCGTGGTGCCGACCAGGCCGCCCACCGCGCCCTGCGCGGCCGACTCCGCCAGGAACTGGGCGGTGATGTGCCGCCCGCGCGCCCCGAGCGCCCGGCGCAGCCCGATCTCGCCGGTCCGTTCCAGCACCGCCACCAGCGTGGTGTTCGCGATCCCCACCGCCCCGATGACCAGGCAGATCGCGGCCAGCAGCAGGAACAGCTGGTCGAGGTCCGAGGTCACCCCGGCCCGCAGCGTCCGCGGATCCGGCGGCGGGGCCGGGGTGAGCCACTCGGGGTGGTCCGGGCGCAGCGCGAGGGGCAGCTCGGAGGCGACCTGCCGGGCCGCCCCCAGCCGGGTCACCACCAGCATCCGGGCCCGCTGGGCGCTGTCCGGCGGGCCCCACAGCTTCTCCGCGGTGCCCCGCGGCACGATCACCGACAGCAGCAGGTCCGGCCTGCGCTCGGCGCCCGCCGCGATGCCGATCACGGTGAACGGGTGGTCGCCGATGAACACCGCGGGCCGGCTCTCCAGCGTGGTGATGCCGAGCCGGGCCGCCGTCGCCGCGCCGATCACCGCGACCTGCTCGGCGCGCCCGTCGTGGAAGGCGTCGTACGCCCGGCCGGAGCCCAGGGTGAGCCCGGCCGCGCGCAGCAGGCCCGGCGAGGCGGCGACCACGGGGATCCGCTCGCCGGCCGCCCCGGCGACCGGGGCGGAGCGTACGGTCGTGTCGCCGAGCGGCACCGGCCAGAACACCCCGGCCGCGCGGACCCCGTTGAGGGTGCCCGCCCGGGCGTCGGCATCGCGCGGGAAGGCGTTCGGCACCTGCCGGGCGAGCTGCGGATCGCTCCCGCCAGCCGTGTCCTGGACGCCGACCTCGGTGGCCGTCAGCGCGTTGAAGCGGCTGTCGATCTGCGAGGAGGCGGTGGCGGTCAGCCCCAGGATCGCCACGAAGGTGCCGACGCCGAGGACGGTGCCGAGCCCGGTGAGCGCCGAGCGGGCCGGCCGCTGGAGCATGCCGGCGAGCGCCTCGGACAGCAGGTCGCGCAGCGACAGCCGGGACGGGGCGATCCCGCTGCGGGCGGCCCGGTCGCCGCCGCGGCCGCGCCTCATGCGGGGACCACTTCGCTCAGCACGCCGTCGCGGACGGACACCGTGCGCCGGCCGCGGGCGGCGACGTGCGGGTCGTGCGTGATGACCAGCAGCGTCAGCCCGTCGGCGTGCAGTTCGTCCAGTAGGGCCAGGACCGCCCCGGCCGTCGTCGTGTCCAGGTTTCCGGTGGGCTCGTCGCACAGCAGCAGCGAGGGCTCGGAGACCAGGGCCCGGGCGATGGCCACCCGCTGGCGCTCGCCGCCGGACATCCGGGTCGGCAGGTGGCCGCTGCGGTGGCCGAGGCCGACCCGCTCCAGTGCCGTAAGGGCCCGGGCGGCGCGCTGCGCGCGCGGGACGCCGTTGTAGACCATCGCGAGCAGGACGTTCTCCAGGGCGCTGCGGTGCGGCAGCAGGTGGAAGGACTGGAAGACGAACCCGATGCGCTGCCCGCGCAGCGCGGTCCGGTCGCGGTCGCGCAGGGCGCCGGTGTCGATCCCGTCGAGCAGGTACCGGCCGGTGGTGGGGGCGTCGATGAGCCCGGCCACGTTCAGGAACGTCGACTTCCCCGAGCCGGAGGGCCCGACGACGGTGACGTACTCGCCGCGCTCGACGGTCAGGTCGCACGGCCGCAGCGCCGGCACCGGCGGCGGGCCGGGGTAGGTCAGGCCGACGCCCTCGAAGCGCACGACCGGGGCCCCTCCGCTCACGGCCGCCCCGTTCGCGGCACCTGCGCCGGCGGCTGCTCCGCTCACGGCTCCCTCGCCGGCGGCTGCCCCGCTCACGGCTTCGCCTGGGCGACCAGCACCCGGTCGCCGTCGCCCAGCGCGCCGCCGCCCACCGGCTCGACCTGGACCATTCCGTCGGCGGACATCCCGGCCCGGACCTCCACCCGACGCCGGCCGTCCGCGGCCCCGGGATCCTTCCCGAGCACCGTGACGGTGGTCCGGCCGTCGGCGCCCGCGGACACCGCGGACAGCGGCACCACCAGCACCGGTTCGCCCGAGGAGGCCGCGGTCACCGTGAGCCGTACGCCCTGTCCGGCGAGCCGGGCGTCGAGCGCCTGGTCGGGGGCGACCGTCAGCGCGTACCCGCCGGGCTCCTGCCCGCCGCCCGCCGGGTTCTCGCCGGAGCCGCCGCCCTGGGCGCCGGCCCCTGCCGCCGTCCCGGATCCGGATCCGGACCCGGCCGCAGGGCCGGCCGCCGCCGGCGTCGGGGCGGTGGCCACGGAGGCGACGGTCCCGGTAGCGGAAAGGCCGGTCGCCTCCGACAGCACCTCCACCTTCATCCCGGCCTTGACCAGGTCCTTCTGGTGGGCGGGGAGCGAGGAGCGGATCACCGTGGCGCCCGCCGACAGCGTCAGCAGCCCGTCCGGGACGGGGTCGCCCACCGACGCCTTGACCGCGTCGACGCGCGCCGGGAAGCCCTTCACGAAGACCAGCTCGTCGGCCGGGACCATCGGCCCCGCCGCCGCCCTGGCCGCCTCCAGGCGGCCGTTGGCCTTGGCGAGGTCCGCCTGCGCGAAGGAGAGCTGCGCCTGCGCCTCCGAGGTGTCGGCGCCGCCGCCCGCCTTCGCCTTGGCCAGGGCCGCCTTGGCGGTGGTCACCGCCCGCTGGGCGGCGTCGGTCGCGTCCTCCGCGCCCTGGAGCTTCTCCGCGTCGCCCGGATCGGCGGGCCTCGGGGTGTACCCGAGGGCGGAGTACAGGGCGGTGACCGCCGCCTTGGTGCCGGCGCCGTACGTGCCGGCCGGGTCCTTGCCGACGGGGTGGCCGAGCGCCTTAAGGCCCTCCTGCAACTGGCCGACGTCCTTGCCGGTCGCACCGGGCTTGAGGTCCCGGTACACGGGCAGCGCCCCGGCCAGCGCGAACACCGGCCTGCCGGACACCTCCACCACCACCTCGCCCGCCCGTACGGATGCCCCGGGCTGCTTGTTGACCCGGGTGACCACGGGTTTGCCGCCCGCTCCCGAGGCCGCGGCGGCGCCGCCTCCCGGGGACACCGTCAGCGACTGCTCGGCGGCGACCGTGCCCCGTACGACCACGGAGGAGGTCAGCACCCGGCGCTCGACCCGGTCGGCCAGGACCGACGCGGGTGGCGGCGCGGCGTCGGCGGCCACCTGGGCGGGGGAGCGGATGGTCGCTGCCAGCACGACCCCGGCCCCGGTCAGGGCGACGGCGCCCGCGACGACCCAGACCAGGATCCGCCGCCGCCGGCCGAGGGCGCTGCGTACACCGCCGGGCTCGCCGGGCTCGCCGGACCCGTCGGTGTCGGCGGGCGCGCCGTCCGGGGCCGGCCCCTGCTCCGGCGGCGGCTCTCGATGTTTCACGTGAAACCCTCTTCGTCCGTTCGGCGGCCGGCGTCAGCAGGTGCCGAGCACCGTGACCGACGTGACCTTCCAGGGCGCGCCCAGCCGCTCGCGTACGAGGGTGAACGCGGACAGCTGGGAGGGCTTGTCCTTCAGCTGGTCGGTGACCTCACCGCTCGCGCGGTCGTGGATGAGCCAGCGGTCGAGGTCCACGCAGTCCTGGAGCACGCGGCTCTGCTCGCCGGAGACGTCCATGCCGTCGATGCGGTGCCCGACCTCGCCGCGCAGCACCTTCCCGCCCTCGCCGTAGTGCCGCAGCATGGCGCGTACGTTCTCCAGCTGGCCGCCCGTGGCGACCTGCCCGAGCGAGGGATCGTCGGGATCGGCCTCCCGGCCCGCCGCCAGTACAGCCGTCCAGTAGGCCTCGTACGCCTGGCGCACATCGGGAGACGGCTCCACCAGAGCGGCCGCGCTCGCCGTTCCCGCGGCGGGGGAGGTCCCGGCGGCGGAGGAGGTGCACCCGGTGGCCGTGAGGGCCAACACCGCGCACACCGCCCCCGCCGCTGCGGCCAGGGACGCGGCGGGGCGCGTCACGCCGCGCCCTCCGCGAGGACCTTCCCGGCGGTCTCCACCTGCTGGGCCAGCTGCTTCTTCTCCTGGTCCAGCCCTTCCTTGTTCTTCTCCACGGCCGTCTTCTGGTAGGCCGCCAGCACGGCGGTCCAGGTGTCGGTCAGCTTGCTCTTCTGCTTGCAGCCGACGTCCGTGGTGGCCGCGGTGATCTCCTCGGCGGTGACCGGACCGGTCCACCGGGTGCCCTCCATGGCCTGGAGCTCCCAGGGGGTCTTCACCTGGAACCCGGCGTCGCGCATGCAGGCGCTCCACTGCCCGATGGCGGCCACGACGCGGCTGTCCCCGCGGGCCCGGTCGTTGGACTGCTGGGTCAGCTCGTCGAGCAGCCGGGTGCCGGCCTTGCCGCTCTGCGGGTACAGCTTGCGGGTGGCCTCGCCCGAGCAGCCGCCCTCCGGGGCGCCGGGGCGCGCGGGCGCACCGTCCTGCGGGCCGTAAAGGGCTGCGGCTTCGTTCGGGTCCTGCTTTTGGGCGTCCCGGGGGCGATCCGGCATGGAGCCCGTCCGGTAGCCGTACTTCTTCGCGTATTCCGCGTCGACCAGGCCGATTCCGGTACTTCCCCGCCCGCCACCGGCATTCACATAGGTGTTCGTGTTCTTGAATGCGGAGAACCCGAGCCGGTGCATGCAGGCGTCGGTGAGAATGTCCTGCGCCTGCTGCATGATTTTCAGCTGGTCCTTGTCGAACGCATAGGCGTCGAGCGGGAGCCGGGCGCCCGCGGGGTCCTGCTGCGGCGTGACGGAGACCTTCGGCTCCGCGCCCGGCAGGGAGGCAGCGTTCTTTGCGCCGGCGTCGCCGGAGCCCCCCGATCCGCCGGAGCAGGCGGTCAGGGTGGCGGCAAGGAGCAGCGCGCCGAGGGTCCCGAGCGGGCGGCGGGAGGGCCGGATGGAGCGCGGCACGATCGACCTTTCGGTGGTGTGCGGGCGGCCTTAAACTGCCGGGCGAACCCGGCGCCGGGGCCGATTGGAGCGGCCCCGGCGCCAGGTGCGCCGAGCTGGTCGAACGGTGCTGGTCGAACGGTGCGGGCCGTGGATCAGCAGTGGGTGGAGCCCCACTTGGCGAGCAGGGTCTCGGAGCTGTACCCGACCACGCCGGTGTTGTTGTTCTTGTGCTTGGTCCAGTACTTCCAGCCGTCGACGGTGGTGCCCTCCGTGAAGCAGATGGGCGTGATCGTCTGGCTCTTGTAGCCGAGGCCGTTGACCCGGGTGTCGCTCGTGTACGGGGTCGCGCGGATGCGGACCCCGTCTTGCAGGTAGTCGCCGGCGTGGGCGGTGGTGGCCGCTCCGATGCCGAACGCGGCGGTGGAAAGGGCGAGAGCCAGGAACTTGACTGCCTTGCGACGCACGTTGTCATCCTCTCGATGAGCCAACAGATCGTCGTGCAGGCCGAAAGGGACGCAACTGTCCGCGCGGCACGCGCCGAGCCGGCCCCCCCGGTCCGGTGAAAGACGATGGCACGAACCCGAATTCCGTACCAGGGGGTTCCGGCCGCACGGCCGAGAGACGCCTGGACCCCCCGTTTCGGGCGCGGCGGCGCCTTGCACGGATTCTTCAGATCCTTTTCCCCGTTTCCGCTGGAGAGCGCCGCGCCCGGAAAACGGACCCCTCCCGTTCTCCCCCAACGGATGATCGACGACCGCTTCCGGGGTTGTCCGGAAAGGCCACTACCGGCCGGGGCCGACGTCCTCGGTGCGCACCCGGTCCCCCTTACAGGCCGTCGACCCGCGGTGCCTCTTCGCAGCAGCCCGCGGGCGCGCCAGCGCGGCCCCCGGCCCGGACGGTAACCTTGTGAGGGTTGAATCCACCCTGGTATCGCGAAGAACTGGATGACTGATGCACCGGTACAGGTCCCACACCTGCGGCGAGCTCCGCGCCTCTGACGTCAACACCGACGTCCGGCTGAGCGGCTGGCTGCACAATCGTCGAGACCTGGGCGGCATCCTCTTCATCGATCTGCGCGACCACTACGGCATCACGCAGCTCGTCGCCCGGCCCGGCACCGCCGCCGCCGAGGCCCTGGACAAGCTCTCCAAGGAGACCGTCGTCCGTGTCGACGGCAAGGTCGTCTCCCGCGGCGCCGAGAACATCAACCCCGACCTGCCGACCGGCGAGATCGAGATCGAGGCCGCCGAGGTCGAGGTGCTCGGCGCGGCCGCCCCGCTGCCCTTCACGATCAACACCGACGACGGTGTGAACGAGGAGCGCCGCCTGGAGTACCGCTTCCTCGACCTGCGCCGCGAGCGCATGCACCGCAACATCATGCTGCGCTCCGCCGTGATCGCCGCGATGCGCCAGAAGATGACCGCCCTCGGCTTCAACGAGATGGCGACCCCGATCCTGACCGCGACCTCCCCCGAGGGCGCGCGCGACTTCGTGGTGCCGTCCCGCCTGAACCCCGGCAAGTTCTACGCCCTGCCGCAGGCCCCGCAGCAGTTCAAGCAGCTGCTGATGATCTCCGGCTTCGACCGCTACTTCCAGATCGCGCCGTGCTTCCGCGACGAGGACGCCCGCGCCGACCGCTCGCCGGGCGAGTTCTACCAGCTCGACGTGGAGATGTCCTTCGTCGAGCAGGAGGACGTCTTCCAGCCCATCGAGAAGCTGATGACCGAGCTCTTCACCGAGTTCGGCGGCGGCCGCGAGGTCACCTCGCCGTTCCCGCGGATCCCGTTCCGCGAGTCGATGCTGAAGTACGGCAACGACAAGCCCGACCTGCGCGCCAAGCTGGAGCTCGTCGACATCACCGACGTCTTCGAGAACTCCGAGTTCAAGGCGTTCGCCGGCAAGCACGTCCGCGCCCTGCCGGTCCCGGACACCGCCGCCCAGCCGCGCAAGTTCTTCGACGGCCTCGGCGACTACGCCGTCTCGCTGGGCGCCAAGGGCCTGGCCTGGGTCCGCGTCGGCGAGGACGGCTCGCTGACCGGCCCGATCGCGAAGTTCCTCACCGAGGAGAACGTCAAGGTCCTCACCGAGCGCCTCGGCCTGGCCGCCGGCCACGCCGTGTTCTTCGGCGCGGGCGAGTTCGACGAGGTCTCCAAGATCATGGGCCCGGTGCGGGTCGAGGCCGCCAAGCGCGCCGGCCACTTCGAGGAGAACGTCTTCCGGTTCTGCTGGATCGTCGACTTCCCGATGTACGAGCGGGACGAGGAGACGGGCCGGATCGACTTCTCCCACAACCCGTTCTCCATGCCGCAGGGCGGCATGAAGGACCTGGAGGAGAAGGACCCGCTCGACATCCTGGCCTGGCAGTACGACATCGTCTGCAACGGCATCGAGCTGTCCTCCGGCGCCATCCGCAACCACGAGCCCGAGGTCATGCTGAAGGCCTTCGAGATCGCGGGCTACGAAGCGGAGACCGTCGAGCGCGAGTTCGCCGGCATGCTGCGCGCCTTCCGCTTCGGCGCCCCGCCGCACGGCGGCATCGCCCCGGGCGTGGACCGCATCGTCATGCTGCTCGCGGACGAGCCGAACATTCGCGAGACCATCGCCTTCCCGCTGAACGGCAACGCGCAGGACCTGATGATGGGCGCGCCCACCGTCCTGGAGGAGTCCCGCCTGCGCGAGCTGAACATCGCGCTGCGCAAGCCGGTGGAGACGAAGACCTCCGAGCCGGTCGAGAAGTCGGTCAAGCAGCACCAGTAGGAGCCGTCCGCCCCCGGCCCCGGTCCGTCGGCCGGGGGCCGGGGCCCGAACGGCAAGGCGCCCCCGCCCGGGATTC
>NZ_JBEYXK010000101.1:0-24989 GCF_040645035.1 Streptomyces sp. NPDC046876
ATTCCAGCCCCGCCGGCGTTTGAGGCGCGGGGTCCGGGGCGGAGCCCCAGGCGGGGTGCGGGGCGCAGCCCCGCGGCGGGGGCCGGGGCCGCGGCCACGGTTTCTGGGGGCACCTCCCGGCGGTAGCTGGGGGAGAAGGGGCGGGGAGGGGATGGCTCCGCGCAGCGGCAGCGGCAGCGGCAGCGGCAGCGGCAGCGGGGCCGGGGCGGGGACCGCCCGGCGTGGGGCCGGGCCGGGGTTATGTGACGCGGCGGGCTCGGTGGCGCGGGACCGAGAGGCGGGCCTCAGCGGTCAGGCCGGGCAGGGCCGCCGAGGCACGGGCGTGCCCGAGCACCGGCCCGGCCAGCGCAGCCAGCGCATCGGCCGGCACGGCATACGGCTCCAGCTCCAGCCCCACCCGCAGGCTCGGCGCCCCCCGCCGCCCCCGCAGCGCGACCCGGCACCGCGCCACCCCGTCGAGCGCGCCGGCGTCCGCGGCCACCGCCTCCTCCAGCGCCCGGCCCCGCAGCACGGCGAACGCCCCGTCGCCGGTGTCCACCACCACCGCCGGCAGCCGCGAGCGCCGCAGCTGGGCCAGCAGCCACCACAGCGCGAGCAGCACGCACACCGCCAGCCCGGCGAGCGTCCCCCACCACCACCAGCCCTCGGCATGCCAGTACCGGAGCCGGGTCGCCTCCGCCAGCAGCGGTGCGTGGCGGCCGCCGAGCGGCGGCGCCGCCGTCAGCACCACCACGCCGACGCCGATCAGGACCAGGCCGACAATCCCGAGCAGGATCCGGTTGACGGTCCGGAGCACACCGCTCACCTCTTCCCGCCGGCCGGCGCGCGGTTGACCCGTACCCGCGGCTGCGGCGGGTGGGCCAGGCCCAGTTCGCCGATGCCGACGGCGAGCACCGCCTCCAGGTCGGCCCGTACGTCGTCCAGCTCGCGGAAGTGGGAGGCGGCCCGCACCACCACGTGGGAGCGGCCCACCTTCACCCGCGCCGAGCGCACGCCGGAGACCTCCATGGCCCGGTCCCGCAGCACCTGCGCGGCGGCCTTGCGGCCGAGCCCGGCCCGGACCCCGGCGGCCCCCGGCGGCGGCCGCATCGGCAGGATCCCGCGCAGCCCCGGCGCCAGCGCGAGCACCAGCAGCACCGCCCCGACGGCGACCAGGACCCCGGCCGCGACGAGGACCTCCGGGTCGGCGGGGGTGCGCCGGGCCAGCTGGGCGGCGAGCTCGCGCCGCCAGGCCATGCCGGGCCGGTGGGCCCGTACGGCGGCGAGGTCGTACAGGAACAGGCCCGCCGCCCCGAGCAGCGCGAGCGCGGTCAGGGCGGCCGGGATCCGCCGGGTCGACCGGAACCGGTGGACGCGGGAGGGCGGCGCGGGGGGCGCGGACCCGTCGGGCGGGTCCGCGGGCGCGGGCGCGGCCGCACCGCCCGGCGCGGGGGCCGTCACCGCAGCCGCCGGTCCCGCACGGCGGCGCTGCGGGTCTGCGCCGGGTGCAGGTGCTCGATGTCGATGTCGACCTCCGGTACGGCCATGGCCGCGCACTCCTCGATCCGCTGCACGACCCGGCTGCGCACGGCGGCGCACTGGGCGGCGAGGTCGGCGGGGTAGGCGAGCTCCAGGCTCACCCGGACCCGGGCGATGTCGTGGTGGACGGTCACCGTCGCGTGCGGGGCGGCGGCCGTCCCGCCGGAGGGCGGCCCGCCGGGCTGCGCGGCGAGCGCCTCGCGGGCGGCCTGGGCCGCGATCTTCGCGACGACCCGGTCGGCGATCTGGGTCGCGCCGCGCTCGGCGGGCGGCACCCGGGGCGGTACGGGCCGCGGCGGCCCCTGCCTGGGCGGAGTCGGCGGGGTCGGCGGATTCGGCGAACTCGGCGGGGTCGCCCGGGGCGTGGTCATCGGGGCCTCACCGGTCGCGGTCGCGGGGGCGGAAGAAGTCGCCGGGCTCCAGGTCACCGTCCAGGAACCGGCCGACGACGAAGCCGATGGCGCCGAGCGCCGCCGTCAGCAGGAAGGCACCGAAGCCCCCGAAGTAGCCGGCGAACGCGAGGGCCATGCCGGCGAACAAGCCGACGACCGCCATCCTCATGCGGGCACCTTCCCTCCTGGAAATCCCCTACTGGAGTCGGGACTCCGGCTCCTCGTCGGGCTCGTCGGGCAGCTTCACGTCGCTCACCGCGATGTTCACCTCGACGACCTCCAGGCCCGTCATCCGCTCGACCGCGTCGATGACGTTCACGCGGACGGCCCGGGCGACGTCGCGGATGGACACCCCGTAGTCGACGACGATCTCCAGGTCCAGGGCGGTCTGGACCTCGCCGACCTCGGCCTTGACCCCGCGCGTGACGGACGACTTCGCCCCGCCGGGGACCCGGTCGCGGACGGCCCCGAAGGTGCGGGACAGGCCGCTGCCGGTGCCCATGGCGTGGACGCCGACGACCTCGCGGGCGGCCAGCCCCGCGATCTTCTCGACCACCCCGTCGGAGATGCTCGTACGGCCGCGGTCGGCCGGGTCGCGGGCGGCGCCCCCGGATACGGATTCGGTCATCGCGTGTCCCTTCGCGCGGACGGACTCCCTGCGCTCCACGGTAAGCGGGAGCGGGCGGCTGCGCCCCGGGACTACGCCGGTCGCCCCGGACCGGTTTTCCCGGGCGGCCTTGACCTCAACCGAAGTCGAGGTTGGAGAGTGGGTCCGCGATCAAGGACGGCCCGCCGAGGGGCGGGAGCAACGGAAATGAAGCAAAGGAAAAGAGGGGGACCCATGCGGGCGATACGCGTGGACGGGTACGGCGGTCCCGAGGTGCTGGTGCCGGTGGAGACCGCGGATCCGGTGCCCGGCGCGGGCGAGGCGGTGCTGCGGGCCGAGGCCGTGGACACGATCTTCGTGGAGACGCAGATCCGCGGCGGCTGGGGCGAGCACTTCGGCATCCGTCCGCCGTACGTGCCGGGCGGCGCGGCGGCCGGAACCGTGGTGGCGGTGGGCGAGGGCGTCGACCCGGAGTGGCTCGGGCGCCGCGCGGTCGCGGCCGCGGGCACCCGGGGCACGTACGCCGAGCTGGTCCGGGTCCCGCTGGAGCGGCTGGTCGCGGTCCCGGAGGGACTGGAGCCGGCGCAGGCGGCGGCGCTGGCGCACGACGGGGTGACCGCGGCGAGCATCGCCGCGCGGGCCGGGATCACCTCCGGATCCCGGGTGCTGATCCTGGGCGCGGCCGGCGGGATGGGGACGCTGCTGGTGCAGCTCGCGGTGGCGGCCGGGGCCGAGGTGATCGGCGCGGCCCGGGGCGAGCGGAAGCTGGCGCTGGTACGGGAGCTGGGGGCCCACCGGACGGTGGACTACACGCAGGACGGCTGGACCGAGCAGGTCGGCGGCCCGGTGGACGTGCTGCTGGACGGGGTCGGCGGCGAGCTGGGCCTGGCCGCGTTCGCCCTGGTCCGCGACGGCGGGTGGGTCTCCGCCCACGGCGCGCCGAGCGGCGGCTTCGCCCGGCTGAGCCCGCAGGAGGCCGAGCGGCGCGGCATCACCCTGCACGGGATCCAGGAGGTGCAGCTGACCGCGGAGCAGACGCAGCGGCTGACGGCGTTCGCGCTGGGCGAGGCGGCGGCGGGCCGGCTGCGGCCGGTGATCGCCCGGACCTTCCCGCTGGCCGAGGCGGCCGAGGCGCACCGGGCGATCGAGGCCCGGGAGATCGCGGGCAAGGCCCTCCTGCTCCCGTGACACCGCCCTGCGGGCATGCCGGAGCCGCGCTGGTCCCGTCACGGGGGTACGGGATCAGCGCCGGGCCCCGGCCGGGTGCCGGCCGGTCGGGGTCAGTCGGAGAGGCCGGCCAGGTCCCGCAGGCGGCGGGCCTGGGCGGCGCGCTCCGCGGTGCGCTGGTCGTCGTACGAGCGGGACAGGGCGTCGCGGAGCAGCGCCTTGGTCTCGATGACCGCGTCCCGCGGCGGGGCCACGAGCGCGGTGGTGAGGTCCTTGACCGCCGCGTCGAGCTCGTCGGCGGGCACGACGAGGTTGGCCAGGCCGATCCGCTCGGCCTCCTCGGCGTGCACGAAACGGCCGGTGGCGCAGATCTCGAGCGCGCGGGCGTAACCGACCAGGGAGGTCAGCGGCTGGGTGCCCGCGAGGTCCGGCACGAGGCCCAGGCTGGTCTCGCGCATGGCGAACTGCACGTCGTCCGCGGCCACACGGAGGTCGCAGGCCAGCGCGAGCTGGAAGCCGGCACCGATCGCGTGGCCCTGCACGGCGGCGATGGAGACGATGTCATTGCGCCGCCACCAGGTGAAGGCCTCCTGGTACTCGGCGATGGTGGAGTCAAGCAGTTCGTCCGATCCCCGCGCCAGGTCGAGGAAGGACGGCTCACCCTCGAAGCCCTCGGGAGTGAACGCCTGCCGGTCGAGCCCGGCGGAGAAGGACTTGCCCTCACCGCGCAGCACCACGACCCGGACGGTGCCCGGCAACGACCTTCCGGCCTCCGTCAGCGCCCGCCAGAGCGCGGGGGACTGGGCGTTTCGCTTCGCCGGATTGGTCAGTGTCACCGTGGCGACGGCTTCGTCCACGGTGAGCCGTACGCCGTCCTTGTCGAGCAGAGCCATCTGGGTGCCTCCGGTGTGCAGTCGGCCGCGGTGTCGGCCTAAGTGACTGCACAGTAACCACCCGGTCGACCGCGCGGCCGACCGGGGGTCACCGAAGGTACCGCGGTGTAGGCGGGCAAACGTCTCTTCGCCCCGGCCCCGGGCCTCGCGCCCGGGGTCCCGGTCGGGTCAGACCGAAGCCGCCTTCTTGCCGCGCGTCGCGCCACCGCGACCGCGCAGCACGACTCCGGACTCGCTCAGCATCCGGTGGACGAATCCGTAGGACCGGCCCGTTTCCTCGGCCAGCGCACGGATACTCGCACCGGAGTCGTACTTCTTCTTCAGGTCTGCCGCGAGCTTGTCGCGCGCGGCGCCGGTCACCCGGCTGCCCTTCTTCAGAGTCTCGGCCACCCGTGCCTCCTCATGGGAAGTGCGCTCTGGACTTCTCATGATCACCCCTCCCCGGCTTCCTGGCCACCCATTCAGCAAAGGTCGGTACGACGGCATTTCTCCGGCAGTGGACGGCCGAGCAGAACGGAATCCCCCCTTCCGTTGCATGACGTCCGTCACATCTCTGCGTCCCCGAGAGGAAGCTCCAGGTCAGGGGCGGGAGGGGCACAGCAGACGGCCCCGGGGACGCACCCGTGCGGGCGCGGCCGGGGCCGTCGTACAGAGCGCAGCGGTACCAGACCGTCTCACTCAGATGATGGAGCACGTCTGAGCCGAATGATCCATAAGGAACTGGATCAACCTGCCGCGGACGCGTCAGGCGAGGGCGACGAGGTCCCGGTAGTCCGGGCCCCACAGGTCCTCGACGCCGTCCGGGAGCAGGATGATCCGCTCCGGCTCCAGCGCTTCGACCGCTCCCTCGTCGTGCGTGACGAGGATGACGGCGCCCTTGTACGTGCGCAGCGCGCTCAGGATCTCCTCGCGGCTGGCGGGGTCCAGGTTGTTGGTGGGCTCGTCCAGGAGCAGCACGTTCGCCGAGGAGACGACCAGCGTCGCGAGGGCGAGGCGGGTCTTCTCACCGCCGGAGAGGACCCCGGCCGGCTTGTCGACGTCGTCGCCGGAGAACAGGAAGGAGCCCAGCGTCTTGCGGACGTCGACCAGGTCCAGGTCGGGCGCGGAGGAGCGCATGTTCTCCAGGACCGTGCGCTCGGGGTCCAGGGTCTCATGCTCCTGGGCGTAGTAGCCGAGCTTGAGGCCGTGGCCGGGGACCACCGTGCCGGTGTCGGGCTTCTCGGTGCCCGACAGCAGGCGCAGCAGGGTGGTCTTGCCGGCGCCGTTGAGGCCGAGGATGACCACGCGGGAGCCCTTGTCGATGGCCAGGTCGACGTCGGTGAAGATCTCCAGGGAGCCGTACGACTTCGACAGGCCCTCGGCGGTCAGCGGGGTCTTGCCGCAGGGCGCCGGGTCGGGGAAGCGCAGCTTGGCGACCTTGTCCTGGGCGCGGACGGCTTCCAGGCCGGACAGCAGGCGGTCGGCGCGCTTGGCCATGTTCTGCGCGGCGACGGTCTTGGTGGCCTTGGCGCGCATCTTGTCGGCCTGGGCGTTGAGGGCCGCGGCCTTCTTCTCGGCGTTCTGGCGCTCGCGCTTGCGGCGCTTCTCGTCGGCCTCGCGCTGCTGCTGGTAGAGCTTCCAGCCCATGTTGTAGACGTCGATGACCGAGCGGTTGGCGTCGAGGTAGAAGACCTTGTTGACCACCGTCTCGACGAGGTCGACGTCGTGGGAGATCACGATGAAGCCGCCGCGGTAGGTCTTCAGGTAGTCCCGCAGCCAGACGATCGAGTCGGCGTCGAGGTGGTTGGTCGGCTCGTCGAGGAGCAGGGTGTCGGCGTCCGAGAACAGGATCCGGGCGAGCTCGACGCGGCGCCGCTGGCCGCCGGAGAGGGTGTGCAGCGGCTGGCCGAGGACGCGGTCGGGCAGGCCGAGGGCGGCCGAGATGGTCGCGGCCTCGGACTCGGCGGCGTACCCGCCCTTGGTGAGGAACTCGGTCTCCTGGCGCTCGTACTGGCGCAGGGCCTTCTCGCGGGTGGCGCCGGAGCCGTTGGCGATGCGGTCCTCGTTGGCGCGCATCTTCTTGATCAGCACGTCGAGGCCGCGGGCGGAGAGGATCCGGTCGCGGGCGAGCACGTCCAGGTCACCGGTGCGCGGGTCCTGCGGCAGGTAGCCGACCTCGCCCGAACGGGTGATGGCGCCGGCGGCGGGCTGTCCTTCGCCCGCGAGGCACTTGGTGAGGGTGGTCTTGCCCGCTCCGTTGCGGCCGACCAGGCCGATGCGGTCGCCCTTGGCGACGCGGAAGGAGGCGGACTCGATGAGGATGCGGGCGCCGGCGCGCAGCTCGATGCCGGTGGCGGTGATCACGGAAATGCTCCAGGGCGGGTGGGAACGGCGGAAGGGGGCGGGGGACGCGAGCTTCGACGCCGCTAATCCGCGAGGAGATTTGCCATGGGATTCATTCTACCGGGGGTCCGCAACCGACTTTCGGGCCGTGGGCGGGTGATACTCGCCGCAGGGGCGGTCACGTGGAGGCGAGGGCGGTGCTGCCATGCAGTTCGACGACGACGCCGATCTGGACACCTCCGAGGTCGAGGACGTGCGCGGCAGCCGCATCCCGGGCGGGCGCGCGACGATCGGCGGCGGCATCGCCGGGCTCGTCGCACTGCTCCTGGGGCTGTTCTTCGGCGTGGGTCCGGAGCAGCTGGGGCTGTCGTCGGGGGACCAGGAGCCGCGGACGGTCCCCTCCTCCGCCGGCGAGGTGCAGCAGAGCTGCCGCAAGGGGCGGGACGCGAACGCGCGGGAGGACTGCCGGCTGGTCGCGGTCGTCAACAGCACCCAGGACTACTGGAAGCAGGAGTTCACCCGGCGCGGCGGGAGGTACGCCCCCGCGACGACCGTCTTCTTCAGCGAGCGGGTGAACACCGCCTGCGGGACGGCGACCGCCGCCGTGGGGCCGTTCTACTGCCCCGCCGACCGGCAGGTCTACCTGGACCTCGGCTTCTTCGACGAGCTGCGCACGAAGTTCGGCGCGAGCGGCGGCCCCTTCGCCCAGGCCTACGTCGTGGCCCACGAGTACGGGCACCACGTCCAGAACCTGACCGGCACGCTGCGCAAGGCCCAGGACGGGCAGCAGGGCGCGAACAGCAACGCGGTCAGGGTCGAGCTGCAGGCCGACTGCTACGCGGGGGTGTGGGCGCACCACGCGACGCGGACCCCGGACGAGTCGACGGGCCGGCCGCTGATCACCAGCCTGACCGACCAGGACATCCGGGACGGCCTGGACGCGGCGGCCGCGGTCGGCGACGACCGGATCCAGGAGAGGTTCCAGGGGCGGGTGAGCCCGGAGTCCTGGACGCACGGCTCGGCCCGGCAGCGGCAGCAGTGGTTCTACGAGGGCTACCGCACGGGCGACATCGACCGGTGCAACACCTTCCGCTGACCGGGCCGACCGCCTTCCGCCCGCCGTCGGCGACGCCTGCCATGCTGTGGTGCGGGTCACATTCACCGGCATGAGAAGGGGTGATCGTCATGGCCGGACATCCGTCCGTGTTTCCGACACTGCTCTACGGCAACGCCAAGGCAGCGATCCAGCAGCTGACGGAGGCGTTCGGTTTCACCCGGGTCGCGGTCTACGAGGCCGAGGACGGCACCGTGATGCACGCCGAGCTGGCGTACGGGAGCGGTGCGGTGATGCTCGGGAGCAAGGGGCGCGGCGGCGTGTTCGACAAGGTCATGGCGGACGCCGGGCCGGCCGGCATCTACGTGGTGGTGGAGGACGTGGACGCGCACCACCGCCGGGCCGTGGAGCACGGGGTGGAGATCCTGATGGAGCCCACCGACCAGGAGTACGGGTCGCGGGACTACATGGCCAGGGACGCGGAGGGCAACGTCTGGAGCTTCGGGACGTACGCGCCGCAGGTCTGATCCCGCGGCGCGTGGCGTCACGCCCCGCCGGTGTGGACCTGGAAGGCGGCCCGGCGGACGGCCTTGGCCAGGGCCGGGTCGGGGTGGGCGGCGGCCAGTGCGACCAGGACCTGCACGGTGCGCGGGTGGCCGACCGCGCGGACCTCGTCCAGCAGCCGCGGGACGGTGGTCCGCACGGCCGAGTCGAGGTGGCGGGCCAGCAGCTCGGCCTCGCCGTGGTCGGCGATGGCGGCGGCGGTGTCCACCCAGAGCCAGGTGGACTCCTCGGCGGTGAGTACGTCCTGGGCCTCGTCCGGATCGACCCCGTCGTGCTCGGCGAGCCAGAGCAGGGCGTACGGCCGCAGGGCCGGCTCGCGCACGGCGGCGCGGACCTCGGGCTCGGCCGGGGCGCCGACCACGCGCAGGGCTTCGAAGGCCAGGCCGCGCAGCAGGGCGTCCTCGCCGCGGGCGGCGTTCAGGAGCTCGCTGACGGCGTGGCCGACGGGGCGGGCGGCGAGCCAGGCCCGGTACTCGGCGCGGGCCGGCCCGGGCGTGAGCCGGGCGCAGCCGTGGAGCATGGCGGCGGCGGACTGCTCGATGTTGCCGGCGGGGCTCTGCGCGGCCACGCAGATCTGCTCCAGCTTGACCCAGACGGCCCAGCTGCCGAGCGGGGTGAGCGAGGCCTGCGCGGGTCCGAGGGTGACGGCGTCGACGGCGGCGAGCCCGCCGAGCGCCCAGCGCAGCAGCCGGGCGAGCGGAACGGGGGCGGGCCGGTGCGGCGGGGCGGCTGCCGGGGCCGTGGCGGCCGGGCTCCCGCCGGCCGGCGGTGCGGTCGGCAGCGGGGCGGCCGGCGCGTCCGCGGCTGCCGGGGCGTCAGCGGGAGCCGCAGGGGCCGGGGTCCCGGACGGCGGGGCGTCGTAGGGGACCTCGCACCGTTCGTCGCGCAGTTCGGTGACGCGCTGGCCGAGCAGGTCCAGCAGGTCCGGCACGGTCACCGGGCCTGCGGACAGCTGCAGCAGGGACAGCAGTTGGGGCATCGCCTCGACCACCTCGGCGACGACCGCGGGGGCGATGTCGGCGGGGGCCGGGTGGACCAGCGACCAGGCGTCGAACAGGGCGACCCAGCCGCGCAGCACGGCGCTGTCGTCGCGGTCCCAGGCGCGCAGCCGCCAGCCGGGCCGGGCGTGGCCGCCGTGCACCTCGACGAGGCCGGCGAGGCGGGCGCGGTCCCAGCCGACCCGGATCTGCCCGTGCGTCAGTCCCAATTCTCCGGCGGCCCGTTCGACGTCCGCGGCGGGCAGGGCGCCCGCCGGTGCGGGACGCCCCCCGTCGCCCGCCCCGAGGTTGAGCTCGGCCCACCGGGCGAGGCGTACGGCATCGACGAGCGAGGCCCGGGCCCGGGCGGCCAGTTCGGCCGTGGCGGGGGTGCCCGCCGGGGGCCGGGAGGCCGGTCGGGTGCGCCGGTCGGTCACGGCCTTGCGGGCCGCGGCGACGGAGCGCGGGGAGACGAGTCGGAGTCTGGAGTCGCGAGCCAACTGCTCATCAGGCTTTCGGGACGTCACGGAAGAAGTCTCGCCCGTCACCGGCCGAAAGCCCAAACGGAATCGGCCATTATCAGCGGCCGGCGAAGGGGCATATCGGGGCATAGCTCGTCCCCTGCCCCAGTGTGCACACGGAGTTCACACCAGTTCACATCAGCGGGGTGAGGAAGCGGCGCAGTGCTTCCTCGTACCCCTCCGGGTCGGCGTTCCACATCGCCCCGTGCGGGGCGTCGCGGACGGTCTTCAGCGTGACGAGGTCGGGCCGGGCGGCGGCGAGCCGGCGCGAGGGCTCCCAGGGGGCGATCGCGTCGTCGGGGCCGTGGAAGAGCAGCACGGGGACGCGCAGGGCGCCGGGGTCCGCGCCCGGGGCCGTCCGGTCGGCGGCCCGCAGCCCGGCGCGCCCTTCGGCGGCGCGCACGGCGAGCGGCAGCAGGGCGGACGGGGTGCGGCGGGCGGCGGCGAGCGCGCGCAGGGTGGTGTGCCAGTCGAGCACCGGCGAGTCGAGCACCAGCCCGCCGATCCGGCCGGCGAGGGCGGAGCGCTCGGCGGCGTGCAGGGCCATGGCGGCGCCGGTGGACCAGCCGTGCAGGACGACGCGGCGGGCGCCGTAGCGCAGGGCGTAGCGGATGGCGGCGTCCACGTCGCGCCACTCGGACTCGCCGAGGTGGCCGAGGCCGTCCGGGGAGGCGGGGGCGCCGAGGTCGCCGCGGTAGGCGAGGGCGAGGACGGGCAGGCGGAGGCGGTGGAGGAAGGGCATGACCACCATCGCGTGCTCGCGGCCTGCGCCGAGCCCGTGCACGGCGATCACCCAGGTGTCGCGGGCGCCGGGCAGGAACCAGGCGGGCAGCTCGCCCAGCTCGCCGGGGATGTCCACGTCGGCGTGGTCCAGCCCGAGGGCTGAGCCCGGGTCGCCGAGGTGGACCTGGGGGGTCAGGACGACCCGGGTGCCGGGCTCGAGGCGGCCGTGGGTGACCGCGACGAGGCGGCGCACGACGGTGTCGGGGTCGTGGGCGGCGCCGTCGAGGACCGGCCCGACGACGGCGTGCACCCCTGGCGCGGCGAGTCCGTACGTGCCGGGGCGCAGCGAGGCCAGGGAGCGGGTCAGCGCGACCCGGTCGGGGGCACTGGAGTGGACGCTGAGCCGCGGCGTGCCGGGCAGCGGGCGCCCCGGCTCGGGCCGCAGGGCGGCGTCCGCGGCGTACCGGCCCGCGGCGACGGCGGCCGCGCCGGCACCGACGAGGGTGGTCGCGACGGCCGCGGCCGTCGCTGTGGCGGTGCGCACCGCTCCAGTGTCGGGGCACGAGCGCCGACGGGCCATTCGGGGCGGCAAGCGGAATCTGCGCCGGGATGGCCGGAAGCGGTCCGCCGGAGGGTCTCCCGAGCATGATCGAAAAAAGGTGATGTGGATCACCTTCCCGCGGCCGCCGAGGGGTCCCCCCGGACGCCTCCGCCAGCCGAAACAGCCCGTTCACCCCGCCCTGACGTGCATCAATCCCTGTATCACCGGCAAAATCGGGAGGAAGGTCCCGTCGCGGAGCCGCCCTCGTACATCGCTCCGCCCGAGTCAGTTCATCTTCCGTTCACCCAGATTGCCTACGGTCGGCGAGCCACTGACGCCAAACAGAAGCCTGGGTAAATGGAGCACATAACGCTTCTCCTCGGGATCGTGATCATCACCGCTCTCGTGTTCGACTTCACGAACGGTTTCCACGACACAGCCAACGCGATGGCGACCACCATCTCGACCGGCGCCCTCAAGCCCAAGACGGCGGTGGCCATGTCCGCCGTGCTCAACCTCGTCGGCGCGTTCATGTCCGTGGAGGTCGCCAAGACGATCTCCAAGGGCCTCGTCAACGAGACGGGCATCCAGCCCGAGGTGATCTTCGCCGCGCTCGTCGGCGCGATCCTCTGGAACCTGGTCACCTGGCTGGTCGGACTCCCCTCCAGCTCCTCCCACGCCCTGATGGGCGGTCTGATCGGTGCCGCGGTCGCCTCCGCCGGCATCGGGGCCGTCAACGGCAGCGTCGTGGTCACCAAGGTGCTCATCCCCGCCGTCGCCGCGCCGATCGTGGCCGGCGTGGCCTCGATGCTGGCCGCGCGCGTCACGTACAAGCTCGGCGGCCGGATCGGCGAGAAGACCTCCGCGAAGGGCTACCGCGCCGGCCAGATCGCCTCGGCCGGCCTCGTCTCCCTGGCGCACGGCACCAACGACGCGCAGAAGACCATGGGCATCATCACGCTGGCGCTCGTCGCCGGCGGCGCCCTGGAGTCCGGCGCGAACCCGCCGGTCTGGGTCATCGTCTCCGCCGGCACGGCCATCGCGCTCGGCACCTACCTGGGCGGCTGGCGCATCATCCGCACCATGGGCAGCGGCCTGACCGAGCTCCAGCCGCAGCAGGGCTTCGCCGCCCAGACCTCGGCCGCGAGCGTCATCCTGGCCTCCTCCAACCTCGGCTTCTCCCTCTCCACCACCCACGCCTGCTCCGGCGCGGTGATGGGTGCGGGCCTGGGCCGCAAGGGCGGTGTGGTCCGCTGGTCCACCGCCACCCGCATGTTCGTCGCGTGGGGCCTGACCCTGCCGGCCGCCGCCCTGGTCTCCGCGGGCGCCGAGCTGATCATGCGTACCGGCAACCTCGGCATCGCCGCCGTCGCGGTCTTCCTCGTCGGCTCCTGCCTGGCCATCTGGCTGGTCTCGCGCCGCCAGGTCGTCGACCACCACAACGTCAACGACGTGCAGCCGGCCGCCGCCTCCGCGGCCGCCGAGGAGCCGGGTGTCGTCACCACGGCCATGGCCGCCGTCACCGTCCCGCCGACCACGGGTGCGGCCGCCGCCGCCGGTACGACCGCCGCCGTGACGGACGAGGACCTCAAGGCCACCATCCCGGCGGCCGCCCCGACGACCCCTGCGGCCCCGGCCGCCGCGGTCTGACCCCGCGAACGACAGAGGAATCCGCAGCATGAAGATCGACTGGGCAGCCCTCGGCTCCGTCTTCGGGGTCAGCCTCTCCGCCACCGTCGCCCTCGTGGCCCTGTTCACCCTGGGCCTGGTGGGCCTGTCGAAGCACGAGGCCGCCACCGAGCAGGGCGGCACCGCCACCCTGGCCCGCAGCGGCGCGTACGCCTGCTTCGCGGTCGTCGCGGCGGCCGTGGCGTACGGGATCTACCTGATCGTCAGCTGACCGGCGCGGCCCCCGCTGCTCGCGGGGCCTGACGGCAGCACGCCAGAGCTCCCCCCGGATCCTTCCGGGGGGAGCTCTGCCATGCCCGCAGCATGACCGCAGTCTCATGCCCACAGCCATGCACACGGCCCCCTGCTCACGGCCTGCCGTGGCCGACCCGCGGCCCGCCGCAGCGCAGGTCAACGGCGAGTTGACGGGCGTTCGCGGTGCGTGGTGGACTGCCCGAGCCAATACGGCGGCATGGAGAGGAAGTCCGGTGCGATTCCGGCGCGGTCCCGCCACTGTCACCAGGGCGCACGCGGCGCGTGCGGCCCGGGAGCCAGGAACTCTCGCCGCCGGACACGTCGAACCAGGGCGCGGACCCTGAGTGAGGACATACCTGCAACCATGCGTGCCGATCGCGTCTTCGCGTACGGCGCCACGGTGGGCCTGATCGGCGACCGGATCCTCGGTGATCCGCGCCGGGGACACCCCGTGGCCGCCTTCGGACGGGCCGCCGCCGCCGTCGAACGCGCCCTGTGGCGCGACGACCGCGCCCGCGGCGTCCTGCACACCCTCCTCTGCGCCGGGGGCGCGGCCGCCGTCGGCGCGCTGGGCGCCCGCGCCGTGCGCTCCCGGCCCGCGGCCGCCCGTATCGCCCTGACCGCCGCGGCCACCTGGGCGGTCGTCGGCGGCACCTCCCTGGGCCGGGAGGCCCGGGCCATCGGCGGGGCGCTCGCCGCCGGGGACGAAGAGGTGGCCCGCGAGCGGCTGCCGCACCTGTGCGGGCGCGACCCGCAGGCCCTGGACGGGCAGCAGATGGCCCGGGCCGTCGTGGAGTCCGTGGCCGAGAACACCTCCGACGCGGTGGTGGGCGCCCTGGTGTGGGGCGCGGCCGGCGGCGTCCCCGGGCTGCTGGCCTTCCGCGCGATCAACACCCTCGACGCGATGGTCGGCCACAAGTCACCCCGCCACCTGCGCTACGGCTGGGCCTCCGCCCGCCTCGACGACCTCGCCGGCTGGCCCGGCGCCCGGCTGACCGCACTGGCCGCCGTGGTGGCCGGGCCCGACCGGCGCGGCGCCGTACGGGCGTGGCGCGCCGACGCCGCCGCCCACCCGAGCCCCAACGCCGGGCCGGTGGAGGCCTCCTTCGCCGGGGCGCTCGGCGTACGGCTGGGCGGCACCCTCTCGTACGGCGGGCGCGTGGAGCACCGCGCCGTGCTCAACGGCGCGGCGGGGCGGCCGGTGGAGGTCGCGGACATCGAACGGGCCGTGCAGCTGTCGCATCGGGTGACGTGGCTGGCCCTGGGAGCGTGCGTGGCACTGCGGTGTGCGGTGTCGCGGTGGTCGGCGGCGTCGCGGAAGGGGCGGGCATGAGCGGGGGCGGTATGCGCGGGAGGCAGGCGGGCGGACGCGCGGGGGGCCTCCTCGTCGCGGGCACGACGTCGGACGCCGGCAAGAGCGTGGTCACGGCCGGCATCTGCCGGTGGCTGGCCCGCCAGGGCGTGAAGGTGGCGCCGTTCAAGGCGCAGAACATGTCCCTCAACTCGTTCGTGACGCGCGAGGGCGCCGAGATCGGGCGGGCGCAGGCCATGCAGGCCCAGGCCGCCGGCGTGGAGCCGACCGCGCTGATGAACCCCGTCCTGCTCAAGCCCGGCAGTGACCGCAGCAGCCAGGTGGTGCTGCTGGGCAGGCCGGTGGGCGAGATGAGCGCCCGCGGCTACCACGGCGGGCGGCAGGAGCAGCTGCTCGGCGTCGTCACGGACTGCCTGGAGCAGCTGCGGGGCACGTATGACGCCGTGATCTGCGAGGGGGCGGGCAGTCCGGCCGAGATCAACCTGCGCCGGACCGACATCGTGAACATGGGCATCGCGCGGGCCGCGCGGTTCCCGGTGGTCGTGGTCGGCGACATCGACCGCGGCGGCGTCTTCGCCTCGTTCTTCGGGACGACGGCGCTGCTGTCCCCCGAGGACCAGTCGCTGATCGCCGGCTACCTGGTGAACAAGTTCCGCGGGGACGTCTCCCTGCTGGAGCCGGGCATGGAGATGCTGCGGTCGCTGACCGGCCGGGCCACGTACGGGGTGCTGCCGTACCGGCACGGGCTGGGCATCGACGAGGAGGACGGCCTGAGGGTCTCCCTGCGGGGCGCGGTGCGCGAGTCGGTGGTGGCGCCGCCGGTCGGCGAGGACGTGCTGCGGGTCGCGGTGTGCGCGGTGCCGCTGATGTCGAACTTCACCGACGTGGATGCGCTGGCGGCGGAGCCGGGCGTGATCGTGCGGTTCGTGGACCGGCCCGAGGAGCTGGCCGACGCGGACCTGGCGGTGGTGCCGGGGACCCGTGGCACCGTGAAGGCCCTGGAGTGGCTGCGCGAGCGCGGGCTGGCCGAGGCGCTGGCCCGGCGGGCGGCGGAGGGACGCCCCGTGCTGGGCATCTGCGGCGGGTTCCAGGCGCTGGGCGAGCGGATCGAGGACGAGGTCGAGTCGAAGGCGGGCGTGGTGGACGGGCTCGGCCTGCTGCCGGTGCGCATCCGCTTCGACCGGGAGAAGACCCTGGCCCGGCCGGTCGGATCGGCGCTGGGCGAGCCGGTCGCCGGCTACGAGATCCACCACGGCGTGGCGGAGGTCCTGGGCGGCGACGCCTTCCTGGACGGCTGCCGGGTGGGCTCCGTCTGGGGCACGCACTGGCACGGCTCCCTGGAGTCGGACGGGTTCCGCCGCGCGTTCCTGCGCGAGGTGGCGCGGGCCGCGGGGCGGCGGTTCGTCCCCTCGCCGGACACCTCGTTCTCGGCCCTGCGGGAGGAGCAGCTGGACATCCTGGGCGACCTGATCGAGGAGCATGCGGACACGGCCGCCCTGTTGAAGCTGATCGAGTCGGGCGCCCCGGCGGGCCTGCCGTTCCTGCCCCCGGGCGCACCGTGAGGGCCGCAGCCCCGGTGGCGGTCCCGGGAGCGGCCCGTCCCGACCCCGCCCTGCGGGCAGCCACCCCCACCCCGCCCCTTCCCGAAACCGGGAGCTGCGCCCCCGGCCCCCACCACTGCGCTCAAACGCCGCGCGGGCTGGAGATGCCCCTCCGGCCCTGCCGGGATGCGGGCCTTCGCCCTGAGCCGGTCCCGGGGGCTCCGCGCCCGTACGGGTCGGGAGCAGCCCACCCGCACGCACAAGCGGCGCACGGCCCGCACTTCCGGCCCCGCCGGCGTTTGAGGCGCGGGGTCCGGGGCGGAGCCCCGGGGAACGGGGGAAGGGCGGGGCGGGGAGAAAGCCGCGCAGCGCAGCGACGCCGCCCGGCCGACGGCACCGCTCCCCACCCGCAGCCGCGGCCCCGCCCCCACATCCGTACAGAAGGAGTGAGCAACGTATGAGCACGCCCTACCCGTTCACCGCAGTGGTCGGCCAGACCGACCTGCGGCTGGCGCTGCTGCTCAACGCCGTGAGCCCGGCGGTCGGCGGCGTGCTCGTGCGCGGCGAGAAGGGGACCGCCAAGTCCACCGCCGTGCGCGCGCTCTCCGCCCTGCTCCCGCAGGTCGACGTCGTGCCCGGCTGCCGGTTCAGCTGTGCGCCCGCCGCCCCGGACCCGGCCTGCCCGGACGGCCCGCACGAGCCGGGGCCGGGGACCGCGCGCCCCGCCCGCATGGTCGAGCTGCCCGTCGGAGCCTCCGAGGACCGCCTCGTCGGCGCGCTCGACATCGAGCGGGCCCTGTCCGAGGGCGTCAAGGCCTTCGAACCCGGCCTGCTCGCCGACGCGCACCGCGGCATCCTCTACGTCGACGAGGTCAACCTGCTCCACGACCACCTCATCGACCTCCTGCTGGACGCGGCCGCGATGGGCGCCTCGTACGTCGAGCGCGAGGGCGTCTCGGTCCGGCACGCCGCCCGCTTCCTGCTCGTCGGCACCATGAACCCCGAGGAGGGCGAGCTGCGCCCGCAGCTGCTCGACCGGTTCGGGCTGACCGTCGAGGTCGCCGCCTCCCGCGAGCCGGAGCAGCGCGTCGAGGTGGTGCGCCGCCGGCTCGCGTACGAGGACGACCCGGCCGGCTTCGCGAGCCGCTGGGCCGGCGACGAGGCGGAGGTCCGGGCCCGCGTCGTGGCCGCCCGGGCCCTGCTGCCGCAGGTCCGCCTGGGCGACACCGCCCTGCTGCAGATCGCGGCGACCTGCGCCGGCTTCGAGGTGGACGGCATGCGCGCCGACATCGTGATGGCCCGCACCGCGACCGCGCTGGCCGCCTGGGCCGGGCGGACCTCCGTACGCAAGGAAGACGTTCGCCAGGCCGCCCTGCTGGCGCTCCCCCACCGGCGCCGGCGCAACCCGTTCGACGCGCCGGGCCTCGACGAGGACAAGCTCGACGAGATCCTGGACGGCTTCCCCGACGACGAGCCGGAGCCCGACCCGGATCCGGAGCCGGAGGGTCCGGACGACGGCGGCCCCGGCGACGGCGGGCCCGACGGGGACGGCGGCGGGGTTCCCCCGCAGGGCGGCGGCCCGGAGGAGGCCCAGGCCCCGCAGGCGCCCGAGGCCCCCGAAGGACGGGAGGCCCCCGAGCCCGCAGAGGCCCCGCAGCCCGCAGCCCAGGGCGCCGGCGCGCCCGAGCAGGCCGCCGTACGGGCCGCGGAGCCGTTCCGGACCAAGATGCTCAGCGTGCCGGGCCTCGGCGAGGGCGCGGCGGGCCGCCGCTCCCGCGCCCGCACCGCGCACGGCCGCACCACCGGCGCCCAGCGCCCCCGCGGCCAGCTGACGAAGCTGCACCTGGCGGCGACCGTACAGGCGGCCGCCCCGCACCAGAAGGCCCGCGGCCGCACCGGCCGCGGCCTGGTGCTCCGCAGGGACGACCTGCGCCAGGCCACCCGGGAGGGCCGTGAGGGCAACCTCGTGCTCTTCGTGGTCGACGCCTCCGGCTCGATGGCCGCCCGGCAGCGCATGGGCGCGGTCAAGGGGGCGGTCCTGTCGCTGCTGCTGGACGCCTACCAGCGCCGCGACAAGGTCGGCCTGATCACCTTCCGCGGCTCCGGCGCCGAACTCGCGCTGCCGCCCACCTCCTCGGTGGACGCGGCCGCGGCCCGGCTGGAGCGCCTGCCGACCGGCGGCCGCACCCCGCTCGCCGCGGGCCTGCTCAAGGCCCACGAGGTGCTGCGGATCGAGCGGCTGCGGGACCCGAGCCGCCGGCCGCTGCTCGTGGTCGTCACCGACGGCCGCGCCACCTCGGCCGGCGGCCTCGGCTCCGGCTCCGGCAGCCCCGGCTCCGGCAGCCCCGGCGGCGACGCCCGCGAGCTCGCGGCGCGCAGCGCCCGGCTGCTGGCGGCCGGGGGCGTCGCCTCGGTGGTCGTGGACTGCGAGTCCGGCCCGGTCCGGCTCGGCCTGGCCGGGCGGCTGGCCGCCGACCTCGGCGGCCCGGCGGTCACGCTCGACGGGCTGCGGGCGGATGCGCTCGCCGGGCTCGTGAAGAACGTACGTACCTCGGTGGCGTCCCCGGCGTCACCCTCACCGCACACCCACAGGAGGGCAGCGTAATGCCGCAGGGAAAGCCGACCGTCGTTCCCGACGACGGACTCACCACCCGCCAGCGCCGCAACCGCCCGCTCGTCTTCGTCCACACGGGGCCGGGCAAGGGCAAGTCCACGGCCGCGTTCGGCCTGGCGCTGCGCGCCTGGAACCAGGGCTGGCCGATCGGGGTGTTCCAGTTCGTCAAATCGGCGAAGTGGAAGGTCGGCGAGGAGAACGCGCTGAAGGTGCTCGGCGCCTCCGGCGAGGGCGGCACGGTCGTCTGGCACAAGATGGGCGAGGGCTGGTCCTGGGTCCAGCGCGACGCGCAGCTCGACAACGAGCAGGCCGCCAAGGAGGGCTGGGAGCAGGTCAAGCGCGACCTGGCCGCCGAGACGCACCGGCTGTACGTGCTGGACGAGTTCGCGTACCCGATGCACTGGGGCTGGATCGACGTCGACGAGGTCATCGAGGTGCTCCGCAACCGCCCCGGCACCCAGCACGTGGTGATCACGGGCCGCAACGCGCCGGAGAAGCTGGTGGAGTTCGCGGACCTCGTCACCGAGATGACAAAGGTCAAGCACCCGATGGACGCCGGCCAGAAGGGCCAGAAGGGCATCGAGTGGTGAAGCCGCACCCGCTGGCCGTACCGCGCCTGGTGATCGCCGCGCCCTCGTCCGGCAGCGGCAAGACCACCGTCGCGACGGGCCTGATGGCGGCCTTCGCGGGGCGCGGCCTGGCCGTGTCCCCGCACAAGGCAGGGCCCGACTACATCGACCCCGGCTACCACGCGCTGGCGACGGGGCGGCCCGGGCGGAACCTCGACGCGTTCATGTGCGGGCCGGAGCTGGTCGGTCCGCTGTTCGCGCACGGGGCGGCCGGCTGCGACCTCGCCGTCGTCGAGGGAGTGATGGGCCTGTACGACGGGGCCGCGGGCCGTGGTGAGCTGGCGTCGACCGCGCAGGTCGCGAAGCTGCTGCGGGCGCCGGTGGTGCTCGTCGTGGACGCCTCCTCGCAGTCCCGGTCGGTGGCGGCGCTGGTGCACGGCTTCGCGTCGTTCGACCCGCAGGTGCGCCTCGGCGGGGTGATCCTGAACAAGGTCGGCTCGGACCGGCACGAGGCGATGCTGCGGGAGGCGCTGGAGGAGGCCGGGATGCCGGTCCTCGGCGTCCTGCGCCGCGCGCCGCAGGTCGAGGCGCCGTCCCGGCACCTGGGCCTGGTCCCGGTGGCGGAGCGGCGGGCGGACGCGGTGGCCTCCGTCGCGGCGCTGGCCGAGCAGGTCCGGGCCGGCTGTGACCTGGAGGCGCTGCTGGCGCTGGCCCGGTCGGCGCCGCCGCTGGACTGTGCGGTCTGGTCGGCGGAGCAGGCACTGGCGGACGCGCAGGCGCCGGCGGAAGCACAGCTCCCGGGCCGGGATGCCGGGCCGGCCGCCGCTGCCGCCCCCGCTTCGGCGGTCGGCCGGCCCGTCGTGGCCGTCGCGGGCGGGGCCGCGTTCACGTTCTCGTACGCCGAGCACGCGGAGCTGCTCACCGCCGCCGGAGCCGAGGTCGTCCCCTTCGACCCGCTGCGGGACGAGGCCCTGCCCGAGCACACGGCCGGCCTGGTCGTCGGCGGCGGGTTCCCCGAGGTGTACGCCCCGGAGCTGTCCGCCAACGAGCCGCTGCGCAAGGCCGTCGCGGACTTCGCCGCGGCGGGCGGGCCGGTGGCCGCCGAGTGCGCCGGGCTGCTGTACCTCGCGCGCTCGCTCGACGGCAAGCCCATGTGCGGGGTGCTGGACGCGGACGCCCGGATGTCGCAGCGCCTGACCCTCGGCTACCGCGAGGCCGTCGCGGTGTCGGACAGCTCCCTCGCCGCGGCCGGAACCCGGCTGCGCGGGCACGAGTTCCACCGGACGGTGGTCGAGCCGGGCGCCGGCGCCACCCCCGCCTGGGGGTTCACGCACCCCGAGCGGCGCGTCGAGGGCTTCGTCCGGCAGGGCGTGCACGCCAGCTACCTGCACACGCACTGGGCGGCGGAACCCTCCGTGGCCCGGCGCTTCGCGGCAGCGGCGGCGACGCACCGGTGACGCCGACTGCGTTGACGCCCGTACCGGCTGCCCGGGCTCCGGAGGCCCGGGCTTCGGCGACCCGGGCTCCGGCGCCCTCACTCCGCGAGGCCCACCACGAGCCAGATCCCGGCCACCCCGCCCGCCGTGCACATCAGCGTGGACAGGGCGGGGTGCCGGTGGTGCGCCTCGGGCAGGATCTCGGCGGCCGCCAGGTACAGCAGGACCCCGCCGAAGAACCCGAGGTAGGCCCCGAGCGGTTCCTCCGGAAGGGTGAACAGCGTCGTGGACGCCGCGCCCACCACCGGGGCGACGGCGTCCGCGAGCAGCATCAGCAGTGCCCGCCGGCGGGCGTTGCCGTACAGCCGGGTGAGCGTGTACGTGTTGAAGCCGTCGGCGAAGTCGTGCGTGACCACGGCCAGCGCCACGGTCAGCCCCATCCCGCCGCCGACCTGGAACGCCGCGCCGAGCGCGACTCCGTCGGCGACGCTGTGGCCGACCATCGCCGCGGCCGCGGCCAGCCCGACCTGGGGGACGCGGCCGCCGTTCCCGCCGCCGTTCTCGGCGCCGTGTGCGGCCTGGCGCACGGCGAGCAGGCGCTCGGCGACGTGCGCGACGAGGAACCCGGCCACGAACAGCAGCAGCGCGAGCGGCACGCCGAACACCGGGCGGCCCGCCGCCCGCAGCGACTCCGGCAGCAGGTCGAGGCCCACCACGCCGAGCATCAAGCCGCCGGCCAGGCCCAGCACCAGGTGGCGGCGGTCGGTGACGCGCTGCGCCGTCCACCCGCCCGCCAGGGTCATCAGGAACGCGCCCAGCGCCACGATCACGGCCATGTGCCCCTGGATACCGACTGTCGGCCGCGCATGCACGTGTGCGCGCGGGCGGCGGCGCACGCACGATTGACGACTACGGAGGGGCCATGAACCCGGCGGACGACCACGCGAAGCAGCCTTGTGCGACGCCGACGGATGCCTACGCGACAGGGCTGGTGGTCGGGGTGGGCGGACGGGCCGGCGTGTCCGTCGCCGAGGTCTGCGCCCTGGTCGAGGAGACGCTGCGCGGGGCCGGGCTAGCCGCGGGCGCGGTGAAGGCGCTGGCCACGGTGGAGTCGAAGGCCTGCGAGGCGGGGATCGCCGGCGCGGCGGAACGTTTCGGCGTGCCGCTGCTCAGCTACCCCGCCGACCGGCTGGCCGGCATCGAGGTACCGCACCCCTCCGACGCGGCCCGGCAGGCCGCCGGCACCTCCTCGGTCGCGGAGGCCGCGGCGCTCGCCACCGGCGGCGAACTCCTCGTACCGAAGCGGCGGTCGGTCGCGGCCACCTGCGCGGTGGCGACGGCGCAGCCGCACGACCTGCGCCACCACGGCGACGCGGAGGTGCGGGGCGACGGCGGGTCGCTGGTGGACCTCGCGGTCAACGTACGGGCGCACACGCCCCCGGACTGGCTCAAGCAGCGCATCGCGGCTTCGCTCGACGTGCTCTCGGCATACCCCGACGGGCGCGCGGCTCGCGCGGCAGTGGCGGATCGGCACGGGCTGCCGGTCGAGCGGGTGCTGTTGACGGCCGGGGCGGCGGAGGCGTTCGTGCTGATCGCCCGGGCCATGGGCGCGCAGCGGCCGGCGGTGGTGCACCCGCAGTTCACCGAGCCGGAGGCCGCACTGCGGGACGCGGGGCACCGGGTGGAGCGGGTGGTGCTGCGGGCGGCGGACGGGTTCCGGCTGGACCCCGCGGCCGTGCCGGAGGAGGCGGACCTGGTGGTGGTCGGCAACCCCACCAACCCGACCTCCGTCCTGCACCCGGCGGCGACGCTGGCCGCGCTGGCCCGCCCGGGCCGGATCCTGGTCGTGGACGAGGCCTTCATGGACGCCGTCCCGGGCGAACGGGAGGCCCTGGCCGGGCGGACCGACATCCCGGGGCTGGTGGTGCTGCGGAGCCTGACGAAGACGTGGGGGCTGGCGGGGCTGCGGATCGGCTACGTGCTCGCGGAGCCGGAGGTCATCGCGAAGCTGGAGGCGGCGCAGCCGCTGTGGCCGGTGTCCACGCCGGCGCTGGTGGCGGCGGAGGCGTGCGTCGCGCCCGCGGCGCTGGCGGAGGCGGAGGCTGCTGCACGGCAGATCGCGGTGGACCGCGCGCATCTGCTCGCGGGTCTGGCCGAGTTCGAGGAGATCTCGGTGGCGGGCCCGGCCGAAGCCCCCTTCGTGCTGATCCGCATCGACCACGCAGCGGCGGTCCGCACGCACCTGCGCAACCTCGGCTTCGCGGTCCGCCGCGGGGACACCTTCCCCGGCCTGGACGACTCCTGGCTCCGCCTGGCCGTCCGCGACCGCACCACCACGGGCCGCCTCCTCCAGGCCCTGGACCACGCCCTGACCCTCACCACGGGCTAGCACCACGGTGGGAGGCGAGGGCTGAGGCACCGTCAGGGGCGGGTGAAAGCCTGACGTGACCATGCCCTTACCCTTGGGCAGCGGCAGGCCGTCGCCGGACGGCCGGTGAGGGAACGGAGCGGGCGGTGCCGGTGCCATCGGAGCAGGCGAACGACGGAGACCTGGTCGGCAGGGCACTCGGGGGGCGCTACCGGGTCACCGAGGTGGTCGGCCGCGGCGGCATGGGCGTCGTCGCCCGGGCGGTCGACGAGGTGCTGAACCGGGAGGTCGCCGTCAAACTGCTGCGCGCCTACACCGACGCCGGCGCCGCCGAACGGGCCGACCTGCGCACCCGGATGCAGCGCGAGGCACAGGCCGCCGCGCGCATCCGGCACGCCGGCGTGGTCACCGTGCACGACGTGACCGAGGAGCAGGGCCTGCCGGTCATCGTGATGGAGCTCGTCGACGGGCCCTCGCTCGACCGCGTCGTGGCCGAGCGGGGCGCGCTGGACCCCTCCGAGGCCGCCGCCATCGGCGCCAAGCTGATGGACGCGCTCGACGCCGCACACCGGGCCGGTGTCCTGCACCGGGACGTGAAACCGGGGAACGTGCTGCTGGAGCGCGGGGGCCGGGTCGTGCTCACCGACTTCGGCATCGCCAGCATGCAGGCCTCCGGCGACGAGGAGGAGGAGCTGGCGAAGCTGACCCGCAGCGGCCAGATCGTCGGCTCGCTCGACTACCTGCCGCCGGAGCGCGCCCAGGGCCTCGAGCCCGGGCCCGCCTCGGACATCTGGTCCCTGGGGATGACCCTGTACGCGGCGGTGGAGGGCGTCTCGCCGTTCCGCCGGACCTCCGTGTGGTCGACGCTGTCCGCCATCATCGCCGAACCGCTGCCCGCGCCCCGGCGGGCGGGGGCGCTCGGACCGGTGCTGGCCGCGCTGATGGCGAAGGAGCCGGAGAGGCGGCCCACCGCCGAGCAGGCCCGCGCGATGCTGGAACGGGTGGCCTCCGGCGCCGCCGGCCCGCCGCCGCCCGTGCAGCCGGCTCCGGTCGCCGTCGCGCCCACCCCCACGGCGCCGGTCGCGGCGCCGGTCGCCGGGCCGCCTCCCGGCTTCGGCCCGCCGCCCCTCTTCCCCCAGCAGGCCGGACCGTCGGGGCCGCCGCCCACCGCCGCGGCGGCGGCCACGGCCCCTGCGCGGCGCCGCGGGCGGGTCGCGATAGCCGCCGTGGCGGTGGGCGCCGTACTCGCCGCGGGAGGGGTCACGTACGCCGTGACCGGCGGGGGTGGCGGGGACGAGCACCGGGTGGCGGTGACGCCGCCGACGGCCGTCCCCGAACCGCAGACGTCCGGCCCGAGCCCCTCGCCCTCCGGGACCAAGGCCAAGCCGACCGCCACCGCCTCGAAGGTGGCGGGCACGTCATCGCCCTCCCCGAAGGCGTCCTCGGCGTCGCCGGCCGCCGCCCGGCCGGGCCCCGTACCGACGGGCTGCGCCGGCTGGACCCACAAGGACCCGAAGCCGGGCACGTACGGCTACATCTCCGGCGACCACCACCTGCTGTCCGCTCCGTACCAGCAGTGCACCGCCGGTGCGCTGGTCAAGAACGGCACGAAGCTCTGGTACCACTGCTACATCGTCAACCAGTACGGCAACCAGTGGACATACGTCCGCGTGGACGGCACGAACACCTCCGGGTGGCTGTACAACCGCGACCTCACGGGCCAGAAGGGCTCCTCCCCCGCCTGCTAGCCACGGGTGGGGGCGGCGTCCGCTGCGCGGAGCCTGTCCCCTACCCGCCCCTTCTCCCCCAGCTACCGCTGGGAGGTGCCCCCAGAAACCGGGCTCCGCCCGGACCCGGTTCCGGGCGCTCCGCGCCCGGTGCGCTCAAACGCCGCGCGGGCTGGATTTTGCCGCTGCGCGGCAATTCCAGCCTCGCCGGCGTTTGAGG
>NZ_JBEYXK010000102.1:0-24598 GCF_040645035.1 Streptomyces sp. NPDC046876
GTTTGAGCGCACCGGGCGCGAAGCGCCCGGAACGGGGCCGGGGCGGAGCCCCTGGTTTCGGGAAGGGGCGGGGAGGGGACTGCTCCGCGCAGCGGCAAGCGGCAGCGGCGAGGCGAACGGCGGTATCGGCCATCGAACGCCCGTACTTTAGCCCCGGCTTGTCCGGATTTGTCGACGGGACCGTAACAGCGGTTAGGGAGCCGCCCCCGGGCGGGAATCTCCGCGACATGAACCACAACGCACCCCTCCCCCTCGCCCACCTCGCCGACAGCCGCCCCCGCGTGCTGACCCTCGCGCAGCTCCGCGAGCACGGCGTCAGCCCCTCCGACGCCGCCGACCGCTCCTGGCAGGAGATCCTCCCGGGCGTCTTCCTCCTGCACCCCGGCGTCGCGACGACCGAGGAGCGGCTGCACGCCTCCCTGCTGTACGCGGCCCGCCGCGGCGGCGAGGCCATGATCACCGGGCTGGCGGCGCTCGCGCTGTACCGGTTCGCCTCGGCCCCCGCCCTGCTCTCCCTCCCGCAGATCGACGTGCTCGTCCCGAACACCCGCCGCCTGCGCTCCGTCGGCACGGTCCGGATCGTCCGTACGCACACCCCGCCCCGCCCCCTGGAGGTGACGGGGCTGCCCGTCGCCCCGGTGGCCCGGGCCCTGGCCGACGCGGTGGCCCAGCTCTCCGACGCCGGCACCGTGCGCCGCCTGCTCAGCGAGGCCGTCCGCGCCGGGCACTGCGAACCGGCCGCCGTCGTAAGGGAGCTGACGGTGGCCCGGCTGCTGAACCGGCCGCACGTCGTGGACGCCGTCGAGTCCCTCCTCGCCGAGGGGCGGGCCATCGCCGAAGACCGTCTGTACCAGCTGGTCCGCGGCTACGAGCTCCCCGAGCCGGTCTGGAACGTGGACCTGCGCCTGCCCGGCGGCCCGCACCTGGGCGGGGTGGACGCGTACTGGCCGGAGCAGGCCGTCGCCGTGGAGATCGACACCCGGGCGCCCCGGCAGGGCGAGGACGAGGAGTGGTCGGAGGCGGTGCGCAAGCGCGAGACGCTGGAGCGGCTCGGGGTGACCGTCCTGCACGTCACCCCGCGCAAGCTCCGCGACTGGCCCGAGCAGCAGGCCGCCGTCATCCGCACCGCCCTGACCGCCTCGGGCGACCGGGAGCCCGCCGCCTACCTGGTGGTGCTGCCGCGGTGAGAGGGCGGCGCCGGGTTCGCCGGCGAGTACTCCGGAGCGCTCCAGCGCAGCCGCCCGGGGTGCAGGGCCTCCACCGCGGACTCGATGCGGAAGCGGACGCTGCGGCTGCCGTCGGCGGCGAACTCCGTCCGGGCCCGGCCGCTGAGCTGGAGCACCGCGCCCGTCTCCCAGTGCGGGAACAGCAGCCCGGCCCGCGGGTCGGCGGCCAGGTTCCCCAGGGTGAGGAACATGGAGTTGCCCGGGTAGTCGGGCCAGGACAGCTCGGTCGGCGAGAGCACCTCCACGAATCCGGGCAGCCCGCCGCGGTGGCTGGCGTCCGTACCGTCCTCGGCGGTGGTCGCGACGAAGAAGGTGTCGGCGGCCCGGACGGCCCGCTGCTGGCCGGCGGTGAGCGCGTCCCCGCGCCGTACGACCCCGGGCCCCTCGGCGGCGAGGTCCAGCGGCTGCCGCTTCTGCAGGTACTTGGGGCAGTTGGCGAAGACCTGCTCGGCCGCCACCTCGAACCCGCCCGGGGCCGGCTCCAGGGTTCCGTTGAGCCGCATCCGGCGGCGGGTGCGCGGGTCGAGGGCGATGGTCCCGACGCGGGTGCCGGCGGTGGCGAGCGCCGCGGTGAGCGGGTCGCCGGCCGGGAGCCCGCCGGTCACCGCGATCCGGTCGGTGCCGGTGGCCCGGACGAAGCCGGGCGGGCCGGTGAGCAGTGAGGCCCACAGCCGCCCGGCCGCGTCGGCGGCGCCGACGACCAGGTGCGGCTGGCGGGCGAGGAAGTCGGCGGCGACGTCCTTGATGCCCGCGCCGATCGAGCGGCCGACGTGCTCGGCGAGCTCGCGTACGCCGACCCGTTCCTGCACGGCCAGCGAGCCCTGGTGGTAGCGGTCCACACGGTCCACGGTGACCTCCTGTCGGGGATGCGACGTACGAGGGTCTAGAAGAAGCCGCAGGTGGGAGCCCCTGCGGTGGGGGCGGAGGCGCCTTCGGCGCCCTTGGGTACGGAGATCTCCAGACGGGTGCCGTCGGGGTCGTGGAAGAAGATCCCGCCGGAGGCGGAGCCCTCTCTGTGGGCGACGACGCCGTCGTAGGCGAAGGCGACGCCGAGGTCGCGCAGCCGCGCCTCGTAGGCCTCGACCTCGTCGATCCTGCCGGCGGTGAACGCCAGGTGGTGCAGTCCGGCCGCGGTCGGCACGTACGCGCCCTCGGCCTGCTGCCAGAGGGTGAGGACGAGCTCGCCGTCCTGCCCGAGGAAGGCGAAGCGGCGGCCCTCCTCCGTGCCCTCGCCGAGCAGCTCGAAGCCCAGGGCGTCGCGGTAGAAGGCGAGCGAGCGGGTGAGGTCGGTGACGTTGAGGCCGACGTGGCCGGTGCGCAGCGTGCTGATGACAGCCGTCATGGCTGTCCCCCCTTCGGGTCCGGATGTGTTCTAACCGTCGAAATTCACGTTAGGGGTTAGAGGCGCGCCCGTCAACCGGACACGTACCCTTGAGGGGTTAGCAACGGCGGGCAAGGCGGTACGGACAGGGCGCGAAGGAGCAGCGAGATGGCGACCGAGGCGACGGATCCCCGCCCCCTGACCGGCGAGCCGATCGCGCTGGACCTGCTGAACACGCGCTGGATGCGCGAAGGCGAGCTCACCGACCTCTTCGCCGGCGCCTTCGGGCTGACCCGGATGGAGGGCCTCGCCGTCTGGCTGCGCAGCGTCGGGCTGGAGCGCCGCTTCCGCGCCGACGCGCCGACCCTGATCCACCTGCTGACCGCCCGCGAGGCCCTGGCCCGGGCGGTCGCCGACCCGGCCGACGACAGTGCGCGCGCCCTGGTGGACGCCGTGCTCGAGCACGGGCGCATCCGCGCGACCCTGACGGCTGAAGGCCCGGGCGAGCGGGCCGAGTTCGACGACCCGTCCTGGGGGCCCGCCTGGACGGCCGCCCGCAACTACCTGGAGCTGCTCGGCTCTTCGCCCGACCGGATCCACAAGTGCGCCTCGGAGACCTGCGTGCTGCACTTCCACGACACCTCGCGCAACGGCACGCGGCGCTGGTGCTCAATGGCCGTGTGCGGAAACCGGGCGAAGGCCTCGCGCCACTACGCGCGCACGCGCGAGCGCTGAGACGCCGAAAGTTGTCACACCCCGCCCCGCACGTGATCGACGGCTCACACGTGTCACAAGGCCGGTAAGTCGACAAATCAACTCGTCAGCCCCTGCGTTTCGCAGTGGTATGCCCTGATACGTCCCCGGTGGCGCACACAGCGACCTGGCGGGTGTCCGCCATGTCAGGTCTCGGTCAATGACAAGGCTCCCCAAACCCCTGTCACGTACGCAAAGCTGACCGGTCATCCGGCACCGAAATCCGGACCGTATCTTTCACTTATCCAGGGATGCTGATGACCTTCGAATCCCCCAGTTCGATATCCGGGGCCCGGCGCGTCGCACGCGTCGCGGCCGCGGCCGGTCTGGTGGCCGCTCTCGCGACCGCGGGCGCCGTGCCCGTGTTCGCGGCGACCGGCACCGGCACCGGTACGCCGGGCACCGGGCCGGCCGTCAAGTCCGCCGACCAGAAGCTCGGTTCGGCCGACGCCGAACTGCTGCAGGAGGCCAAGGCCAAGGGCGACGCGACCGTCACCGTCATGGTGGCCACCGCCCCCGGCCAGACCAAGCAGGTCGCGGACCAGCTCACCGCGGTCCAGGGCGCGTCGGTCGGCCAGACCAACGACAAGCTCGGCTACGTCCGCGCCACCCTGCCGACCGGCAAGGCCGAGGCCGCGCTGAAGGCGGCCGCCAAGCTGTCCTCCGTGCACGCCCTGGACCTCAAGCACGAGATCCAGCTCCCGGACCCGCGCCCCGACGCGGGCAAGGAGTCCGGCCAGGCGCAGAAGACCGCCGCCGAGAGCTACCCGGCGCCGGACAAGAACACCCCGGCGAAGAACCCGTACAACCCGTCCTTCGAGACCGGTGCGGTGGACTTCGTCGCGAAGAACCCGCAGGCCGACGGCCGCGGCGTGACCATCGGCATCCTGGACTCCGGCGTCGACATCGCCCACCCGGCGCTGCAGAAGACCACCACCGGCGAGCGCAAGATCGTCGACTGGGTCACCGCGACCGACCCGATCGCCGACAACGACGGCACGTGGCGCGCGCAGATCACCCCGGTCACCCCCTCCGGCGGCTCCTTCACCGCGGGCGGCCAGAGCTGGAAGGCGCCCGAGGGCAACTTCCAGTGGAGCCGCTTCAGCGAGTCGATCACCGCCACCGGTGACATGAAGGGCGACGTCAACCGCGACGGCGACACCACCGACAAGTTCGGCATGCTCTACGACCCGGCCGCCGGGACCGTCCGCGTCGACACCGACCAGGACAACGACTTCACGAACAACGAGCCGATGAAGCCGTACAAGGACGGCTTCCAGATCGGCTACTTCGGCACGGACAACCCGGCGACCGACGTCGTCGAGCGCATCCCGTTCACGATCCAGATCCGCAAGGACGTCCCGATGGACCCGCTCGGCGGGGACTGGGTCGGCAAGAAGGCCGACTTCGTCAACATCGGCATCATCGAGTCCGAGCACGGCACGCACGTCGCCGGCATCACCGCCGCCAACAGCCTCTTCGGCGGCAAGATGAACGGCGAGGCGCCCGGCGCGAAGATCGTCTCCTCGCGCGCCTGCTCCTGGTCGGGCGGCTGCACCAACATCGCGCTGACCGAGGGCATGATCGACCTCGTCGTCAACCGCGGCGTGGACATCGTCAACATGTCCATCGGCGGCCTGCCGGCGCTGAACGACGGCAACAACGCCCGCGCCGAGCTCTACAAGAACCTCATCGACACCTACGGCGTCCAGCTCGTCATCTCGGCGGGCAACGAGGGCCCGGGCGTCAACACCATCGGCGACCCCGGCCTCGCGGACAAGGTCATCTCCGTGGGTGCCGCCGTCTCCAAGGAGACGTGGGCCGCCAACTACGGCTCCGGCGTGACCAAGAAGTACAACATGTTCCCGTTCTCCTCGCGCGGTCCGCGTGAGGACGGCGGCTTCACGCCGACCATCACCGCCCCCGGCGCGGCCATCAACACCACGCAGACCTGGCTGCCCGGCTCGCCGGTGAAGGAGGCGGGCTACGCCCTGCCGGCCGGCTACTCGATGCTCCAGGGCACCTCGATGTCCTCGCCGCAGGCGGCGGGCGCCGGCGCCCTGCTGATCTCGGCCGCCAAGCAGCAGAACATCAAGCTGACCCCGGCGAGCCTGCGCGTGGCGCTCACCAGCACCGCCAAGAAGATCGAGGACGTCCCGGCGCACGCCCAGGGCGCCGGCCTGATCGACGTGAACGGCGCGTGGGAGTCCATCCAGCGCGGCGCCAAGGCCAACGAGTTCACCGTCAAGGCGCCGGTCGACACCGCGATCGACCAGTTCCTGAAGACCCCGGGCTTCGGCACCGGCATCTACGACCGCGAGGGCGGCCTCAAGGTCGGCCAGAAGAAGGTCTACGACGTCGTCGTCACCCGCACCACCGGCGTCAAGTACGGTACCCGCCACAACCTGAGCTGGCGCAACAACGACGGCACCTTCAAGGTCGTCGGCGGCTACGACTACGTCACCCTGCCGCTGAACAAGCCCGTCACCATCAAGGTCGAGGCGAACGCCAAGACGGCCGGCGTGCACAGCGGCATCCTGCAGCTGGACGACGAGACCACCGAGGGCATCGACAAGCAGATCCTGTCGACCGTCGTCGTCTCCACCCCGCTGGCGAAGCCGTCGTTCACCCTGTCGGACACCTCGTCCGTGCAGCGCAACAGCCACAAGTCGTACTTCGTCACCGTGCCGCAGGGCGCGAAGTCCCTCGAGGTCGCCCTCGGCGGTCTCGCGGCGGGCAGCCAGACGCGCTTCATCTCGATCCACCCGTACGGCGTGGGCGTCGAGGACAGCGCCACCACCCAGTGCTACCCGAACTACGACAACCCGGCCAACAAGTGCCGCCCCGACCTGCGCTCGTACGAGAACCCGACGCCGGGCGTCTGGGAGATCGAGGTCGAGTCGCGCCGCACGTCGCCGCTGCTCGACAACCCGTTCAAGCTGGACGTCTCCGTCCTCGGCGCGGGCTTCGACCCGGCGGTCAAGGTCCTGCCCGAGGTCAAGCAGGGCACCCCGGCCCCGGTCCAGTGGACCGTGAAGAACGACGGCGCGGCCATCTCCGGCGGCAAGCTCCAGGGCGGCCCGCTCGGCTCCGCGAAGGTCGCCAAGCCGACCATCGCCAACGGCGAGACCCAGACGACCACCGTCACCATCGGTGAGGGCGTCTCCCGCCTGGACGTGGCGATCGGCGGTGTCTCCGACACCGGTGCGGACCTCGACCTCACCGTCCTCAAGGACGGCGTGAAGGTGGGCTCCTCCGCCGACGGCGACTCCGAGGAGGCCGTGACCCTGCTCAACCCGGCCGCCGGCACGTACACCATCGAGGTGGCCGGCTACGCGGTTCCGTCCGGCTCCACCACGTACAACTACCGCGACGTGTACTTCTCCTCGACCCTGGGCTCCGTCCAGGTCGACGAGGCCGCCGCGGTGAACCTCGCCAACGGCGCCTCGGCGGCGGTGGCGGCCAACGTCGTGGCGAACAGCGCGGCTCCCGAGGGCCGGCAGTTCTTCGGCGAGATCAAGCTGCTCAACGGCCGCGGCACCGCCGCCGGCACCGGCAGCGTGCAGATCGAGAAGGTCACCCCGTAACACGGTGGCTGCAAGACCGCGTGAATGCATGACCGCATGACCGCATGACGAAGGGGCGGGCGCCGTCGGGCGCCCGCCCCTTCCGCGTGCCGCGGCCCTACTTCCCGAGCGGGCTCAGGTCCTGGGCGTAGGTGCCCACCGCGTGCGCGATGACGTCCAGGTTGGTGTCGAAGGCCTTGAGGTCGAGGTTCTTCAGGGTGTCGCCGGCCCCGTGGTAGTTCGGGTCGTACGGGGCCCCGGCCGTGCCGCCGTACCGCTTGGCCTGCTCGGCGGTCTTGATGCCCTCGGCGCCGGTGAAGGTGCCGCCTGCCGGGATGCCGTTCTCGATGAACGGGCCGTAGTCGGAGCGGCCGTCGAAGTCGCTGCCCTCGTGCGGTGCGCCCCTGCGGTCGAGGAAGCCGTTGATCAGCGCCTCGATCTGCGCCGAGCCGGCCGGGCCGGCGCCCGCCCCGGTCCGGTCCGAGTCGTCGCCGTCGTAGACGAACTGCACCGGGTTCGGCGAGGCGATCATGTCGAAGTTCAGGTAGAGCGCGATGTCCTTCTTCTGCTGCGCGGACAGCTGCGCCACGTAGTGCTCCGAGCCCAGCAGGCCCAGCTCCTCCGCGGACCACCAGGCGAAGCGGACCTTGTTCGCGGGCTGCTTCCCCTTGCCCTTCGTCTCCTCGGCGAGCTTGAGGGCCACCTCCAGCAGGCCGGCCGAGCCGGAGCCGTTGTCGTTGATGCCCGGGCCCTCCTTGACCGAGTCCAGGTGGGCGCCGACCGTGACGACCCGGTCGGCGCGGCCGCCGCGGGTCTCGGCGATCACGTTGCGGGTGGGGTGCTTGACGTGCTCCTGGTCGAGCTCCAGACGCACCTGCACCTCGCCCTTGCCGACGGCCTCCGTCAGCGCCTGCCCGTCGGCGAGGGTGATGCCCGCGCTCGGGATGATCCCGTTCGCGGGGGTGGAGAACCCGCCGCGCACCGGGGTGGTACCGCTGTGGTTGTAGACGATCAGCCCGACGGCTCCGGCCTGGGCGGCCGCCCGCTGCTTGTCCACGAAGGTGCAGGCGCCCCGCTTGACCAGGGCGATCTTCCCGGCGAAGGCGCCGGCCGGATAGTCGGCGGCGTCGCAGCCCGGGGTCTCGTCGACCCGGGCGAGGGCGATCGGGGCGGTCAGGCCGCCGGCCGGGGTGGAGGGGGTGTAGGTGAAGGCGGCGGTGGCGAGCTCGCGCGGCTGGTCGCCGAGGACGGTGGTCTTCTCGGTCTCCGTGCGCGCCTCGTAGATGTCGAAGTCCTGGTACGAGACCTGATAGCCGGCCTTCTCCAGGGTGTCGTGGACGTAGGCGGCGGAGGCGGCGTGGCCGGGCGAGCCGGCGACGCGGGTGCCGCCGCTCGCATCGGCGATCTGCTGGAACCTCTCCAGGTGGCGGTAGGCGCCCCGCGCGGTGACGTCCTTCACCAGCTCCTTGGCGAGCCGGCCCTCGTGCGGGCGGGCGGCCGCCGGGGCCGCGGTGGCGGTCAGCAGGGCGGGTGCCAGGACGGCGGCGGCAGCGAGGGCGGCGAGGGCCGGTATGGACCGGCGGCGGCGATGGCCGTGGCGGATGGCGCGCACGATGATTCTCCCCGAGTTCGAAGTGCGGAATGCCTGCCCGGATAGCGGACGGCGGCAGAACGGACCGTAACCGGCCTCGACCAGGCAAAAGGGGTGTTCAGGCAAGCCGCAACGCGCCCGCCACGGATTCGTCACAGGGGTTCACAATCGGAAGCGGGTCCGCTCCTCGGACAATGGATTGGACAAGCCTCGTGGGGTCGAACGCATGATGGCTTCACGCGCGCCCGCGTCGTACGCACCAGAAGGAGTCACCGTGAGGGTTGGAATCGTCGGAGCCACCGGCCAGGTCGGCGGAGTCATGCGGAGCATCCTCGCCGAGCGCAAGTTCCCGGTGGACGAGCTGCGGCTGTTCGCCTCCGCCCGTTCCGCCGGCTCCACCCTGGAGTGGGAGGGCAAGGAGATCACCGTCGAGGACGCCGCGACGGCCGACTACACCGGCCTGGACATCGTGCTGTTCTCCGCGGGCGGCGCCACCTCCAAGGCCCTCGCCGAGAAGGTCGCCTCCCAGGGCGCCGTCGTGATCGACAACTCCTCCGCCTGGCGCCGCGACCCCGAGGTCCCCCTCGTGGTCTCCGAGGTCAACGCCCACGCGATCAAGGACCGCCCCAAGGGCATCATCGCCAACCCGAACTGCACCACCATGGCCGCCATGCCCGTGCTGCGCCCGCTGCACGAGGAGGCCGGGCTCCTCTCCATGGTCGCCACCACCTACCAGGCCGTCTCCGGCTCGGGTCTGGCCGGTGTCGCCGAGCTGCGCACCCAGGCCTGCGCGGTCGCCGAGCAGGCCGACCAGCTCGCCTTCGACGGCGAGGCCGTCGAGTTCCCCGAGCCCGGCGTCTACAAGCGCCCGATCGCCTTCAACGTGCTGCCGCTGGCCGGCTCGCTCGTCGACGACGGCTCCTTCGAGACCGACGAGGAGCAGAAGCTCCGCAACGAGTCCCGCAAGATCCTGGAGATCCCGGAGCTGAAGGTCTCCGGCACCTGCGTGCGCGTCCCGGTCTTCTCGGGCCACTCCCTCCAGGTCAACGCCCGCTTCGCCCGCCCGATCAGCGTGGAGCGCGCGTACGAGCTGCTGAAGGACGCCCCGGGCGTGGAGCTGTCGGAGATCCCGACCCCCCTGCAGGCGGCCGGCAAGGACGCCTCGTACGTGGGCCGCATCCGCGTGGACGAGACGGTGGAGCACGGCTTGGCGCTGTTCCTCTCCAACGACAACCTGCGCAAGGGCGCGGCCCTGAACGCGGTCCAGATCGCCGAGCTGGTCGCCGAGGAGCTCCGCGGCTGAGCCCTGCTTCCACGGCTGAGGGGCGGCACCGTCACGGTGCTGCCCCTCAGTTGCGTCTAGAGCACCAGGTGGCGCCGCAGCACCGCGTCGATCTCCGCCATTCGCTGGCGGGGGACCGTGCCGACGCGATGAAGGAATCGCTCGGACGCCATTGCCCTCACCTGCTCGCACTGCACCTTGGAGTCCTTCACCAGACCGCATTCGACAGCGGGCAGGAGCACCTGGAACGGGTAAACCCGAGAGGTGTTCGATGTGAGGGGCACGACGGTGATGACACCACGCCCCATCCGCATGACCGCCGCGTTGGCCCCGTCGTTCGACACGATGACCGAGGGGCGCGCCTTGTTGGCCTCGCTTCCACGAACGGGCTCGTAGTCGACGAGATAGATGTCACCGCGCTTCATCGGTCAGCCCATCCCCAGAGAAACGGTCCCAGAACGCGGCGTCCTCGCTCGCATCCCACTCGGCGAACGCAGCCGCGTAGTCGTCCTCCAGCTGCGAAGCCCGCAGCATCTCGATCGCGGCATGTATCACCGCGGACCGGGAGTCCGCTGCCGTCGCGGCGGCGTACTCGTCTACGAATTCCACGTCCTCCTGCGGCAAGCTCACGCTGATCTTCATACCTGAATCCTACCGAAGTAGGAACACTCGCGCCACTGTGGTGTCAAGCGCGCGCCCTATGATCCGTTCGCCCTCGGATTACACCGGCGCGGCGGCCCGGCCCCCGTGCAAGGATGGCCGGGAACGTCACCATCGAAGGAGATGAACGCGTGCCTGGCACGAATCTGACCCGTGAAGAGGCTCGGCAGCGGGCGCAGCTGCTGACCGTCGACTCCTACGAGATCGACCTCGACCTGAGCGGGGCGCAGGAGGGCGGTACGTACCCCTCCGTGACCACCGTGCGCTTCCGGTCCGCCGAGGCGGACGCGGAGACCTTCATCGACCTGGTCGCGCCGGCCGTGCACGAGGTCGTCCTGAACGGCACCTCCCTGGACGTGGCCGCGGTGTTCCGGGACTCGCGCATCGCGCTGGCGGGCCTGCAGGCCGGGGCCAACGAGCTGAAGGTCGTCGCGGACTGCGCCTACACCAACACCGGCGAGGGCCTGCACCGCTTCGTCGACCCGGTCGACCAGCAGGCCTACCTGTACACCCAGTTCGAGGTGCCGGACGCGCGGCGGGTCTTCGCCAGCTTCGAGCAGCCCGACCTGAAGGCGACGTTCCGGTTCACCGTGACGGCCCCCGAGGGCTGGACGGTCGTCTCGAACTCCCCGACGCCGGAGCCGGCCGAGGTCAAGGACAACGTCTGGCGCTTCGCGCCGACCCCGCGCATCTCGACGTACATCACCGCGCTGATCGTCGGCCCGTACCACTCGGTGCACAGCACCTACGAGGGCAAGGACGGACAGGTCGTACCGCTCGGCATCTACTGCCGGCCCTCCCTCGCCGAGTTCCTCGACGCCGAGGCGATCTTCGACGTGACGCGGCAGGGCTTCGACTGGTTCCAGGAGAAGTTCGCGTACGACTACCCGTTCGCCAAGTACGACCAGCTGTTCGTGCCGGAGTTCAACGCGGGCGCGATGGAGAACGCGGGCGCGGTCACCATCCGCGACCAGTACGTCTTCCGCTCGAAGGTGACGGACGCGGCGTACGAGACCCGCGCCGAGACGATCCTCCACGAGCTCGCGCACATGTGGTTCGGCGACCTGGTCACCATGGAGTGGTGGAACGACCTGTGGCTGAACGAGTCGTTCGCGACGTACACCTCGATCGCCTGCCAGGCCTACGCCGAGGGCACGAAGTGGCCGCACGCGTGGACCACGTTCGCCAACTCGATGAAGACCTGGGCGTACCGGCAGGACCAGCTGCCGTCCACGCACCCGATCATGGCGGACATCCGTGACCTGGACGACGTCCTGGTCAACTTCGACGGCATCACGTACGCCAAGGGCGCCTCGGTGCTCAAGCAGCTCGTCGCCTACGTCGGCATGGACGCCTTCTTCAAGGGCGTGCAGGCGTACTTCAAGGCGCACGCGTTCGGCAACACGCGCCTGTCGGACCTGCTGGGCGCCCTGGAGGAGACCTCGGGCCGCGACCTGACCGCCTGGTCGAAGGCGTGGCTGGAGACCGCCGGCATCAACGTGCTGCGCCCGCGGATCGAGACCGGCGCCGACGGCGTCATCACCGCGTTCGCGGTCGCCCAGGAGGCCCCGGCGCTGCCGGCGGGCGCCCAGGGCGAGCCGACGCTGCGCCCGCACCGCATCGCGATCGGCCTGTACGACCTCGCCGGCGGCCGCCTGGTGCGCACGGACCGGATCGAGCTGGACATCGACGGCGAGCTGACGGCGGTGCCGGAGCTGGTCGGCCGGACCCGCCCGGCGGTCGTGCTGCTGAACGACGACGACCTGTCGTACGCCAAGGTCCGCCTGGACGAGGTCTCGCTGGCCAACGTCACCGCGCACCTGGGCGACTTCACCGAGTCGCTGCCGCGCGCGCTGTGCTGGGCGTCGGCCTGGGACATGACCCGCGACGGCGAGCTGGCCACCCGCGACTACCTCTCCCTCGTCCTGTCGGGCATCGGCAAGGAGTCCGACATCGGCGTCGTCCAGTCGCTGCACCGCCAGGTGAAGCTGGCCGTGGACCTGTACGCCGACCCGGCGTGGCGCGAGCAGGGCCTGGCGACCTGGACCGAGGCCACCCTGGAGCACCTGCGCGGCGCCGAGCCGGGCAGCGACCACCAGCTGGCGTGGGCCCGCGCCTTCGCGGCGACCGCCCGCACCGACTCCCAGCTGACCTACCTGGCGGCGCTGCTGGACGGCTCGGCCGAGGTCGAGGGCCTGGTCGTGGACACGGAGCTGCGCTGGGCTTTCCTGGAGCGCCTGGCCGCGACCGGCCGCGCGGACGAGGCGGCGATCGCCGCCGAGCTGGAGCGCGACCGGACGGCGGCGGGCGAGCGCCACGCGGCCACGGCGCGGGCGGCGCGCCCGACGGCCGAGGCGAAGGCCGAGGCCTGGGCCTCGGTGGTGGAGTCCGCGGACCTGCCGAACGCGGTGCAGGAGGCCGTGATCGGCGGCTTCGTCCAGACCGACCAGCGCGAGCTGCTGGCTCCGTACACGGAGAAGTACTTCGCGGTGGTCAAGGACATCTGGGAGAGCCGCAGCCACGAGATCGCCCAGCAGATCGCGGTCGGCTTCTACCCCTCGCTGCAGGTCTCCGAGGAGACGCTGGCCGCGACGGACGCCTGGCTGGCCTCGGCCGAGCCGAACGCGGCCCTGCGCCGCCTCGTCTCGGAGTCCCGCTCGGGCGTCGAGCGCGCCCTGAAGGCCCAGGCCGCGGACGCCGCCGCCGGCCGCGCCTGACGCACACCGCCCCGCGGGGCCCGGTGCCCGCCCGGAAGGGCGCGCCCGGGCCCCGCGGGCGTTTTTCGCGCCTGCCGCCGCGGGCCCGGGCGACTCCCGGGCGTTCGAGCGGGGGTCACCCCGGACGGTGTCCGGGGGGGAGGGTCCGGGCGGAGCCCGGGATACGGAGAAGGGGCCGGGGCGGGGAGAGGCTCCGCGCAGCGGCATCGGCCCGGACCCGCCTACGGCCCGACGCGGTCGGCGGCAACCCTTCGCAGCGCCGCGAGGACGTGGGCGACGGCGGGAGCCGATTCGGCGCCGCGGCGGGTGGCCGCGATGACGTGCCGGGTGGGGCGGTCGTGGGCCAGGACGCGGACGGCGACGCCGGAGGCGCGGCTCGAGACCATGCGCGGGACGAGGGCCACGCCCATGCCCGCCTCGACCATGGCGAGGATCGCGGTCCAGCCGGCGGCGGCGTGGGCCTGTTCGGGGACGAAGCCCGCCGCCTCGCAGGCGCTGCGGGCGATCTCCTGCCAGGGGCCGCTGCCCCCGTAGATCCACGGGTCGCCGGACAGGTCCGCCAGCCGCAGCTCCGGCTCCCCGGCCAGCGGATGGTCCGGGGGCAGGGCCACGTCGAGGGGGTCCTCGAGCAGCACCATCCGGCTGAAGCGGGCGTCGCGTGCGGTCGGGGCGTGGGCCGCCAGGGACAGGGCCAGGTCGACCATCCCGGCGGAGAGCAGCTCGTAGGACTCGGCGGCCTCGGTCTCCCGGACCCGTACCTCCACCTGCGGGTGGGTCCGGCGCAGGGCCAGGGCCGCGGGGACGACCAGCACCGGCACGGCGGTGGAGAAGGCCCCGATCCGCACCTCCCCGGCGTCCCCGGCCAGGTATCCGGCGAGCTCGGCGTCCGCCCGCTCCAGCTGGGCGAACACCGCGTCGGCGTGCCGCAGGACGAGGTGCGCGGCGTCCGTGAGGCGGACGCGGCGGCCGTGCGCCTCCAGCAGGACGACGCCCAGCTGCCGGGCCAGGTTGGTCAGCTGCTGCGAAACGGCCGAGGGCGTCATGTGCAGCGCCTCGGCCGTGGCGGTCACGGTGCCCCGTTCGGCGAGGGTCCGCAGGATCCGCAGCTTCTTGATGTCCCACTCGGTCATGGGGCCGAACCTACCGCCGGGCCCCCAGGCCCACGCCGCCCAGGATCAGCGCCATGCACAGCAGCTGGGCGGTGCCGGTGCGCTCGCCGAGGAGCAGCAGGCCGAGTCCGGCGACGCAGACCGGCTGGAGGTAGTAGACGACTCCGGCGCGGGCCGCGCCGATCAGCGAGACGGCCTTGTTCCAGGCGAAGAAGGCGACCGCGGAGGACATGACGCCGACGTAGAGCAGCATGCCCGCGGTGCCCGGCGTGGCCTCGAACCCGCCCTGGAGGTGCAGGGAGAGGGCGTACGCGGGGGCCAGCATCAGCGCGCCGAGCACGAAGGTGGTCAGCAGGAAGGCCAGGCCGCCGAGTTCGGCGGGCTTGCGCTTGAGCAGGGCGCTGTACGTGGCGAAGCACAGGGCGGCGGCGAACATCCACAGGTCGCCGGCGCCGAAGTCGAAGCCGATCGAGCCGTCGCCGACGAGCAGCAGCACCCCGAAGGCGGCGGTCAGCAGGCCCAGGGTGCGCCGGACGCCGAGGCGTTCGCCGCCGAGGCGGGCGTACAGCGCCATGACCACCGGGGAGGCGGCCATGATCATGCCCATGTTGGAGGCGGAGGTGGTCAGTCCGGCCTGGTGCACCAGCGTGTTGTACAGGGCCACCCCGAACAGCGAGGCGAGGGCGGTGTAGCCGAGGTGGCGGCGGATCAGCGCCCGCTGCCGCCAGGCCTGGCGGGCGGCGAACGGGGCGACCGCGACGGCGGCGATGACCCACCGCCAGAAGACGGCCTGCACGGGCGGGACGCTGTCGGCCATGCCCCGGGTGGCGACGAAGCTGCCCGACCAGACCACCGTGGCGACCAGGGCGAGGAGGACGCCGAGTCCGGTGGCGGCCCCCTTCTTCGCGCCGGTGTCGGTGGTGCCGGTGTGGTGGGCGGCGGTGCGGACCCGGTCCATGACGGCCACGGTGTGTCTCCCCCTCGGGGCTGGATGTTCGGCTGGGACGTCCCTACCGTCGCAGCCCCTTATACATCAGGTCCAGCGAAATGTTTCGATCGGTCTTTTCAGAAGAACTGAACGATTGGCGGCCGGTGCCGGACGCCGGTGCGGGCGCGGCGGGCGCAGTGGGCTCGGCGGACACGGCGGGCGCGGCGGGCGCGGCGGCCTTGGCGGCGAACAGCTGCCCGGTGACGGTGGCTCCGAACGCGATCGCCATGCCCAGGAGCTGGACGGGCGTCAGGTCCTGCCCCAGGGCGGCCCAGCCGATGACGGCGGCGGTCAGGGGGGAGAGCGGGCCGAGCAGGGTGACCGAGGTGGCGCTGAGCTTGCCGATGCCTCGGAACCAGAGCCAGTACGCGATCCCGGTGTTGATCAGCATCATGTAGCCGTAGCCGAGCAGGGCGTTGCCGTCGAGCGCGGGCGGCGCCCCTTCGACGAGGGCCGCGACCGGGATGATGACGAGCCCGCCGGCGGTGAGCTGCCAGCCGGTCACGGCCAGCGGGCCGACGCCCTCGGGCCGCCCCCAGCGCTTGGTCATGACGGTGCCCGCGGCCATGGAGGCGGAGGAGACGAGCCCGGCGGCGATGCCGACGGCGTCCAGCCGGGCCTGGGCGGTGAGGACGACCATGCTCACGCCGAGCGCGGCGGTGACGGAGGCCAGGACGGTCCGCAGCCGCGCCCGCTCCCCGAGCAGGAGGGCGGCGAGCCCGACGACGAACAGCGGTCCGGCGGAGCCGAGGACGGCGGCGACACCGCCGGGCAGCCGGTAGGCGGAGAGGAACAGCAGCGGGAAGAAGGCGCCGATGTTGAGCGTGCCGAGGACCGCGGACTTCCACCACCACCTGCCGGTGGGCAGGGTCCGGGAGAGGGCGGTGAGCAGCAGCCCGGCGGGCAGTGCCCGCATCACGCCGGTGAACAGCGGCCGGTCGGGCGGCAGCAGTTCGGTGGCGACGGCGTAGGTGGTGCCCCAGGAGACGGGGGCGAGGGCGGTCAGGGCGACGGTGGCCAGGCGCTTCATGGCGGGTGACTCCTCGGGAAGAGCGGTGAGGAACGGTGGAGAGGGTCAGGGCGTACGGGCCGCTCGGGCGGCGACCGGTCAGGCGGCGGCCGGGCTGTGCGGGGCGACCGCCCGGGCGCCGGCCGCAGCCGCGGCCACGACGGCGGCGGGCGGCTCGGCGTGCACGGCCTCGGCGGGCAGGTGCCGCTCGAGGCGGAGCAGGGCGAGGGCGGCGCCGGCCGCGGCGAGGGCGAGGACGACCCAGGGCAGGCGGCCGTCGACGGACAGCAGGGAGGTGAAGAGGGAGGGGGCGAGGGCGGTGGCCAGCGAGTAGGAGAGCTGGTAGGTCGCCAGGTAGCGGCCGCGGACGGCTTCGGGGGCGGCGGAGACGGACAGGGCGCCGCCGGAGGGGCTGTGCACCAGCTCGCCGAGGGTGTAGACGACGACGATGGCCAGCAGGGCCACCAGGGTGGCGGTCTGTCCGGGCCGGACGGTGCCGAGGACGATCTGCGCGACGAAGGCGGCGGCGAAGAGCAGCGAGCCGAGGGCCGCGGAGCGGGTCCGGCGGGCTCCGGAGCGGCGGACCCGGCCGGCGACGAGGACGCCGATCCCGGCGCACAGGACGGTGTTGACGGTGAACGCGGCGCCGGTGACGGAGTCGGGGCCGTGCAGCCAGGTCGCGATGTAGAGCGGGAAGAGCACGGACAGGGCCGAGTACCCGAGCGCGGTCAGGAAGTTGGCGGCGGTCAGCCCGAGGAAGGGCCGGTCGCGCAGCACCATCCGGTACCCGGCCTGCGTCCGCGCCGCACCGGCCGGCTGCTCCCCGCCCACCGTGCGGACCCGCGCGACGAGCAGCCCGGCGAGGGCGAAGGCGAGCGCGTTGCCCCAGGCGGTGTACGTGAACGCGCCGGTCCCCCACAGCCCCAGCACCCCGGAGACGAGTAGGGCGCCCGCGCCCATCCCGGCGTTCTGCAGGGCCCGCAGGGAGGCCTGGAGCCGGTCGCGGGCGGAGCCGCGCGCCACCTCGCCGATCAGGGACTGCTGGACCACCGGGAACGACCTGTCGGCGAGGGCGGTGACCAGCGCGACCGCGGCGAAGGCGGGCAGCGAGTGGGCCAGCGGGTAGAGCGCGAAGCCGAGGGCGCGGAGCCCGTAGAGCAGGAGGTTGACCCGCTTGGCGCCGAAGCGGTCGACGGCCGAGCCGGCCAGCGGCATGGCGGCGAGCCCGGCGAGGCCGGTCACGGTCAGGACCAGGCCGACGAGGGAGAAGGAGAGGCCGGTGACCTGGTGGAAGAAGACGAGGGAGAAGGGCACGTACATGCCGATCCCGATCGCGCTGATGCCGATGCCGACGAGCAGCGGCCGCTCGCCCTGCACCCGGTCCTGACCTTTCATGACGCCCCCCAAGTAGGTTGATAGCAAGTAGCTTACTCGTAAGCTACTTTTCGTCAAGCAACTTTCTTGCGAACGATCGAGGGGAATCGGGATACTGCCGCCATGAACGAGGCCAACAAGGACGCCGTCGACGCGATCGTCGACCAGTGGGCCGCCGTGCGGCCCGACCTGGACACCGCCCCCATGGAGCTCTTCGGGCGCATCTACCGGATCGCCAAGGCCATGGGCGACGCCATGGAGAAGGCCTACGCCCGGTACGGGATCTCACGCGGCGAGTTCGACGTCGTGGCCACGCTGCGGCGTTCGGGCGAGCCGTACACGCTCTCGCCCCGCCAGCTGTCGGCCACCCTGATGCTCACCACCGGCGGCATGACCGGACGCCTCGACAAGCTGGAGAAGGCCGGGCTGCTGTGCCGCAAGCCCGACCCGCACGACCGGCGGGGACTGCAGGTCACCATCACCGACCGCGGCCTCGCCCTCATCGACGAGGCGGTCACGGCCGGGCTCGAGGTGCAGCGGGCGGCGCTGACCGGGCTGAGCCAGGAGGAGGTCGCCGTCCTGTCGCGCCTGCTCCGCAAGCTGCTGGCCGCCGTATAGGGACGTGCGCACGGGTGCGGGAGCACGACGGGGCGCCGGAGGTCCGCCCCACGGCCGATGGCATCGGCCCGCGGACCTCCGGCGCCCCGGAAGTCATGTGAGAGGTACTGAGAAACGCCGGAGCGGTGCTGCCGCCCCGGCGGAGGATCAGCCCTGCTTCTGCTGCTTGCGCGACTTGTCGCCGGCCATCACGAGACCCGCGATGACCAGGAAGATCACGACCGGCAGGACCACGTACAGGCCGATCGTCGCGCCGGCGCCAATGCCCTGGCCCGGGTCGTCGCCGTCGTCGCGGGTCACCGCGAGCGCGGGAGACGTCATCAGCAGCATCATCAGCGCAGATCCGGCCGTGACGGCCGCGGCGCGCAGAGCGTTCTTCTTGTCCACGGTGCAAACGTAGCGAACACCTAAACGGGGCGCGCGCCCGGGGGTGCCGTACGGGGATGCGCCCCCTCCCGTACCGCGCTCAGCAGGGCGTTCGCCCGCGGCGAGGCCTTCAGCGCTTCCAGGGTCAGTGGCCGGCCCGCCGCGTCCGCGAGCGGGAGCCGCCAGTTGGGGTACTGGTCCCAGGTCCCCGGCAGGTTCTGCGGCCGGCGGTCCCCCACCGTGTCCGGCAGCCATACGCCGACCAGCCGGGCCGGGGTGCGCAGCAGGAAGCCGTACAGGGCGGCCACGGCGGCCTCCTCGCCCTTGGTGTCGAACCCGAGCCCCGCCAGCACGTCCAGCCACTCGGCGGTGTCGGCGGCGTCCTCGGCGCTCTCCTGCCCGAGCGGGCGGGTCAGCAGGCCCAGCCGGTCGCGCAGCTCCACGTGGGAGCCCGCCAGTTTGGCCGCGGTGGGCGGCAGGTCGTGGGTGGTGGCCGTGGCCAGGCAGTCGGCCCGCCAGCGGGCGGGGGCCAGCGGCCGGCCGTCGCCCGCCCAGTCCCGCTCGAACCACAGCACGGAGGTGCCCAGCACCCCGCGCCGGGCGAGCGCCTGACGCACTCTCGGCTCCACCGTGCCGAGGTCCTCGCCGATGACGAGGGCGCCGGCCCGGTGCGCCTCGAGGACCAGGACGGCCAGCATCGCCTCGCCGTCGTACGCGACGTACGCGCCCTCGGCGGGCGGGACCCCCTCCGGGATCCACCACAGCCGGAACAGGCCCATCACGTGGTCGATGCGCAGGGCCCCGGCGTAGCGGAACACCCCGCGCAGCAGCGCCCGGAAGGGGGCGTACCCGGTGGCCGCGAGCCGGTCGGGCCGCCACGGGGGCAGGCTCCAGTCCTGGCCGCGGGCGTTGAACGCGTCGGGCGGGGCGCCGGTGCTGACGCCCGGCGCGTACAGGTGCGGCCCGAAGAGGGCCGAGCCCTGCGGGTGCACTCCGACGGCGAGGTCGTGCACGATGCCGACGCTCATGCCGGCCCCGCGTGCGGCCTCCTGGGCGGCGGCGAGCTGGCCGACGGTCAGCCAGACCAGCCAGCGGTGGAAGTCGGCGCGCCCCTTGGGGTCCTCCCCGGCGTGTCCGGCGCACCAGACGGCGTGCACGTCCAGCTCCGCACCCTGCTCCGCGCAGAACTCCCGGTAGGCCGCCTCCCGTTCCGGGGTGCGCGGGACGGCGTACAGCAGGTCCAGGGCGGCCCGCTTGAGCTCCCAGACGGCGTCCCGGTCGATCAGGGCGCCCTTCTCCAGCACCGCGCGGCGCAGCTCGGCGCCGCGGGAGGCGAGGTCGGCGAGGGCTTCGGCGTCGGGGCAGTGGGCGTACTCGGGGACGTCCTCGATCCGCAGGTGGACGGGGTCGGGGAAGCGGCGGGTGGACGGCCGGTACGGGGAGGGGTCGGTCGGCGCCCCCGGCACGGCGGCGTGCAGCGGGTTGACCTGGATGAAGCCGGCGCCGTGGGTGCGGCCGGCCCAGCGGGCGAGGTCGGCGAGGTCGCCGAGGTCGCCCATGCCCCAGGAGCGCTCCGACAGCAGGGAGTACAGCTGGACGAGCAGCCCGTGGGCCCGCTCGGGGGCCGCCGGGGCGCGCTCGGGGGCCACGATCAGCGTGGCGGTGCCGGTGCGGCCGTCGGGGGTGCGGGCGTGCAGCGTGTGGACGCCGAGCGGCGGGACGGTGTGCGGGTCCCAGTCGGCGGGCTCGGTCCGGACCTGCGGATCCGGGAGATCGGCGGCGCCCGACGGACCGGAGTCCGTCATCTCCTCGGGCTCCAGCCGCAGTCGCGTGCCCGGCGGGAGCGCGGCCAGTGCGGCGGGGGGCGCCGAGGAGGCCCACTGGACGAGGACCGGCGGAAGCAGGCGCTCCGCGGCGGCCGCCTCCGCCCCGGCCAGCTCGGCCCGCACGTCGTCCGGGGTGTCGGTGCACACCCCCAGCTGCCCGAGCACCGCGGCGACCGTCGCCCGCGGGACCGGGACGGTGACCCCCTCGGCGGGCTCGTAGGTGGTGGCGACGCCGTGCAGGGCCGCGAGCCGGGCCAGTTCGTCCATGTGTGTCCCTAGTGTCCCTGTGTCTGGTCGCCTGCGGCGGCCGCCGCGGCGGAGGGGGTGGGCTCGCTCGTCAGCGGGGGCCCGTCGGCGAGCGGCGGCTCGCTGGTCAGCGGCGCGTGCGCCGACCCGGCGAGCGGGGGCTCGCTGGTCAGCGGCCCTTCGGCGGGCCCGGCCTGAGCGGGCAGGTGGGCGAGGAGCGGGGTGCGGTCGGTGCGGTCGGTGCGGTCGGTGTGGTCGGGGCGAGCGGTGCGGTCGGGGCGAGCGGTGCGGTCGGTGTGGGCGGTGCGGGCGGTGCGGTCGGTGCGGGCGTTCACTGCGGTGTCCACTGCGGCGTCGGCTTCCACGGGGGTGCCACTCCTTTGTCCGTACGGGGTATGAGGGTGGGTCAGTGACCATGGAACACCGCCGGTCGACATCGCAGCCATACCCAGCACACCGCCCGGCATTCCTGGCGGTTCCGGGTCAGAACACCCGCCCGCATTGACACTCCGGCCGCACGGGTGGTGGGCTCGGGCTCATTCGTACGAGCGGGTGACACCTCGGCACGAGGGAGGCTTGGTGCAGCTCAGGGGCAGGAAGTTGGCCACGGCTGCGGCCGCTGCCGTGATCGGGACGCTGCTGAGCGGATCGTCGGTGGTCTCCGGGCCTCCGGGGGCCTTCGCCGGCGCGAGCGCGCCGGACCCGGCCGGCGGGCCCGGCCCGGCGGCCCCCGGCGCCGCGGGAGCCGCCGGTGCCGCTGCGGCTCCCCTGCTCGATCCCGGGGCGGTCGTGCAGCGGACCGCCGCCGAGGGCCCCGCCGTGTGGCCGCGCCCGCAGTCCATGGCCGCCGACGCGGCCCGCGAGGTCCCGCTGGGCGAGCAGGCCGTGCTCGTCGCGGCCCCGGACGCCGACCCGTACGCGGTCGGACTGGTCCGCACCGCCCTGCGCGCCGCCGGCGTACGGACCCTGCACGAGCCGGCGCCCGGTGCGCCGCTGCCCGAACACGGCACCGTCGTACGGCTCCAGGGGCCCGGTGCCGAGGAGGCGCTGCGCGCGCTCGGCGCCACCGCGGCCGGGGACCTGCCGAACGGCGGCTACCGGCTGGCCGTCGGCAAGGCCGCCGGCCGGGACACGGTCGCGCTGGCCGGCACCGGCGAGGACGGGCTGTTCCACGGCGCGCAGACGCTGCGCCAGCTGCTGGCCGCGGGCGCGGGGAAGGTCCCCGGGGTGCTCGTACGGGACTGGCCGACCGCGCCGGTGCGCGGGATCACCGAGGGGTTCTACGGGCAGCCGTGGACGCAGGAGCAGCGGCTCGCCCAGCTGGACTTCATGGGCCGCACCAAGCAGAACCGGCTGCTCCTCGCGCCCGGCAACGACCCGTACCGCACCACCGAATGGCGCGCGGAGTACCCGCAGGAGCAGCAGCAGGAGTTCCGGGCGCTGGCCGACCGGGCCCGCGCCAACCGGGTCGTGCTGGCCTGGGCCGTGGCGCCGGGGCAGTCGATGTGCCTGGCCTCGGCGGACGACCGGGCGGCGCTCGCGCGCAAGCTCGACGCGATGTGGGACCTGGGCTTCCGGGCGTTCCAGGTGCAGTTCCAGGACGTCAGCTACTCGGAGTGGGGCTGCCGCGCGGACCGCGTGCGGTACGGGAAGGGGCCGGCGGCCGCCGCCAAGGCGCACGCCGAGGTCGCGGGCGAACTGGCCGCCCACCTCGCCGAGCGGCATCCGGGCGCGGCCCCGCTGTCGCTGCTGCCGACCGAGTACCACCAGAACGGCGCGACCAAGTACCGCACGGCGCTGGCCGAACGGCTGGACGGGCGGGTGGAGGTGGCCTGGACGGGCGTGGGCGTCGTGCCCCGCACCATCACCGGCAGGGAACTGGCCGGGGCGCGGGGCGCCTTCGGTCAGCACCGGCTCGTCACGATGGACAACTACCCGGTCAACGACTGGGACCCGGGCCGGATCTTCCTCGGCCCCTACACCGGTCGGGAACCGGCGGTCGCCGGCGGCTCGGCGGCCCTGCTCGCCAACGCGATGCCGCAGGCCGAGCTGTCGCGGATCCCGCTGTTCACCGCCGCCGACTTCGCCTGGAACCCGGGCGGCTACCGGGCTGGCGACTCCTGGGCGGCGGCCGTCGCCGAACTGGCCGGGCCGGACCAGGCCACGCGCAGGTCCCTGGCCGCGCTGGCCGGGAACACGGCCTCGTCCGGGCTGGCCCAGCAGGAGTCCGGGTACCTGCGGCCGCTGATGGAGGAGTTCTGGCAGCGGCGGGCCGCGGGGGACGCGGGCGCCGGGGAGCGGCTGCGGGCCGCGTTCACGGCCATGCGGGAGGCGCCCGAACGGCTGGCGGGGATGTCCGGTGTCTCCGACGAGGCCGGGCCGTGGCTGGCACGGCTGTCTGCGTACGGGACGGCCGGCGAGCTGGCGGTGGACCTGCTGCGCGCCCAGACCCGCGGGGACGGGGCGGCGGCCTGGCGGAGCGCCCAGGCCCTGGCCGGGGCCCGCCGGGCGCTGGCGGCGCCGGGCGGCTCGGCGCGGGTGGACGCCTCCGTGCTGGACCCCTTCCTCGCCAGGGCCGTCGCCGAGGCCGACGCGTGGACGGGCGCGGCTCGGCAGGCGGGCACCGTCACGCACGACGCGGGCGCCTGGACGGTGCAGCTGGGCGCGGTGCGTCCGCTGTCGGCGGTGACCGTGATGACGGACCCGCTGCCGGCCGGGGCGCGGGGCGCGGCGGTGGAGGCCCACGTGCCGGGCGAGGGCTGGCGGAAGGTGGCCGACGCGTCCCCGTCCGGCTGGACCCAGGCCGACGTCGGCGGTCTCGCCGCGGACGCGGTCCGGCTGTCGTGGGCCGGGGAGGCGCCGACCGTGCACCAGGTGGTGGCGTGGCCGGCGGACGGGCCGGAGGCGGCCTTCGAACTGCCGGAGTCGGTGGACGTGGAGATCGGCGGGGCCGCGAAGACGGTCACGGGGGAGGTGTCGGCGCTGCGGCCCGGCGAGGTACGGGGGCCGCTGGCCGCAACCGCGCCGGCCGGGGTCGAGGTGCGGCTGCCGGCCGAGGTGCGGGCGCCGCGGGGGACGCGGGTGGCGGTGCCGGTGTCGGTGGCGGTGCCGGCGGGCACTGCGGCCGGCAGCTATCGCGTACCGGTGGTGTTCGCCGGGCAGACGCGGACGCTGACGGTGCGGGCCGTACCGAAGACGGGCGGGCCGGACCTGTTGCGCTCGGCGCGGGCCTCGTCCTCCGGGGACGAGACGTCGGCCTTCCCCGCCTCGGCGGCCGTCGACGGCTCGGCCACGACCCGGTGGTCGTCCCCGCCGGTGGACGGCGCCTGGTGGCAGGCGGAGCTGGCCGCTCCGGCGCGGCTCGGGCTGCTGGTGCTGCACTGGCAGGAGGCGTACCCGTCCGTGTACCGCGTGGAGACCTCCGCGGACGGTGTGACGTGGCACCGCGCGGCCACGGTTCCGTCCTCGCGCGGCGGCGTGGAATCCGTCCGCCTGGACGGCTCGGCCCCGGCCCGCTACCTCCGCATCACCTGCGAGCGCCGAGCGACCCGCTATGGCTGCAGCCTCTTCTCTGCGGAGGCCTACGCGGTGGTCCCCTAACCCCGCCCGGCGCCGCCCGCACCCCTGTGCAGGGGGCCGTCCCTCCCGATCCCCTGGCCGGGGGTCCCCCTGCCGCCCACGGCTCCGCGCCGCCTCAAACGCCGGCGAGGCTGAGGATGGCCCCCTGACCCCGGAGCCGGGCCACGGCCCACAGCTCCGCGCCGCCTCAAACGCCGGCGAGGCTGAGGGTGGTGCCCAGGCCCCGGGGTCGGGCCACCGCCCGCGGCTTCGGGGCGCCTCAAGCGCCGGCGGGGCTGGGGGTGCCCTGGGGCGGGGTCGGTTGGGTGGGCGGGTGGGGCGCGGCCACTCCGGAGGTTCGTCTCGGCTCGCGGATCCTGGCCGCAGC